>CAKZOR010000001.1 GCA_937136755.1 uncultured Flavobacteriaceae bacterium
TGGGACTCCAGAACCAGTGAGAACAGCGCTTTTAGAAGGTGGTAGATGGTGGAATCAGGCCTTTGAAGCCATTGGATACAAAGACGCTTTTCAAGTTAAATTGTTACCTGAAGATGCAGATCCACTAGATGTAAGATACAATGTCATTCAATGGATACACAGGTCTACTAGAGGCTGGAGTTATGGTAGTAACGTCTCGGATCCTCGTACAGGGGAAATTTTGAAAGGCCATGTAAGTCTGGGAAGTTTGAGAATAAGACAAGACTTTATGATTGCGCAAGCGCTTAGTAAAGAACCTTTTAAAAATGGAGATGACAACCACAAAGCTATGTTGGATATGGCCGTATCTAGAATCAGACAATTGTCTGCCCATGAAATTGGCCATACTTTGGGGTTCATGCATAATTTTGCTGCAAGTGCACACCAAAAGGCCTCTGTAATGGATTACCCACACCCTCAATTTGAGTTCAAAGATGGCGAGATATCTTTTTCTAATGCTTATGAAACAGGTATTGGATCTTGGGATAAAGTCAGTGTGGCTTATTCGTACAGCGATTTTCCTGACAGTATAAAAGATGAACAAGCTGCTTTGAATGCTATTTTGGAAGCGGCATCGGCCGAAGGCCAAAAATACCTGTCAGATTCAGATGCTAGACCTGCTGGAAGTGCGAGTGCTTTTGCCCATCTTTGGGACAATGGTGCTACAGCAGCTCAGGGATTAAAAGATGTTTTGGCGGTGCGTTCTAAGGCCATTGATCAGTTTGGCATTCATAATATTCGCCAAGGGGAACCGCTATCTGTATTGGAAGACGTGTTTGTGCCATTGTATTTTTTTCACCGTTATCAGGCAGAGGCTACCGCTAAAGTCATAGGTGGAATAGACTATAGTTATCAAGTAAAAGGGAGTAATCAGCAAGATGCTTATTCCATTTCAGCCAAAACGCAAAAAGAAGCGTTAAGGATGTTATTACGCACTTTAGACGCTGCTGAAATGGCTATTCCTGAAGAAAAATTATCACTTTTCCCTCCTAGATCTCCCTCCTACAATAGTGGTAGAGAATCCTTTAAAGGAAAAACGGGGGTGACCTTTGACCCATTGTCTGCGCCAGAAACTTCTGCAGACATGACTTTAGGGTTTTTGTTACACCCTCAACGGGCTACTAGACTAATTCAACAGAAGGCGCTAGACAAAAACCAGCTAGACTTAGAAGAGGTTTTGTCTGCTTTGTGGCAGGCGACTATAGGTCTCAAACACAAAGATGACTATATTAATAATGTGCAGTTGAATATTAATTTTAGGGTGTTTACGCATTTGTTGAATTTGGCTCAGCAAGAAATGGTTCACCCTCAAGTAAATGCCATAACACACGCTTTTTTAAAAGAAAAGGCGGGTAGATTGTCTGCCTCTAAAGATTTGTATGAGCAAGAATTATTTAGAAGGTATAGCGCATTCTTGACCTCTCCTGAGAATTTTAAGGTAATTCCTGTGCCAACGGTACCAGATGGATCTCCTATTGGGATGAATTGCTCATTTTAATCCTGGATGAATGAAAATTAACTTAATAAGCGATACGGTCACAACCCCTACCAAAGGGATGTTAGCGGCCATGATGTCTGCTAAAGTAGGAGACGACGTATTTAAAGAAGACGCAACAGTAAATGCCCTAGAAGAAAAAACTGCAGCACTATTTGGTATGGAGGCTGCCTTATTTTTCCCCTCGGGGACTATGGCCAACCAAACGGCCATTAAAGTGCATACACAGCCAGGAGAACAGCTTATTTGTGATCATTACGCCCATATTTTTAATTATGAGGGTGGGGGAGTGAGCTTTAATTCTGGTGTGTCTTGTAAATTAATAGAAGGGCATAGGGGGATGATTACGGCAAAGCAAGTTACTGCAGCCATTAATCCTCCGGACTTTTACCACAGTCCTTTGACCACTTTGGTGAGCTTAGAGAATACCACCAATAAAGGAGGCGGTGCTATTTGGGATTTTCAGGAAATGAAAGCAATTAAAGAAGTGTGCACCGCTCATGGACTTAAATTTCATTTAGATGGGGCAAGGCTTTGGAATGCACTGGCTGTGACTGGAGAGGATCCTAAACTTTACGGTCATTTATTCGATTCCATAAGTGTTTGTTTGTCCAAAGGCCTGGGGTGTCCTGTGGGTTCTGTATTATTGGGATCTAAAGATTTTATAGCCAAAGCACTTAGGGTTAGAAAGGTTTTTGGTGGCGGTATGAGGCAAGCTGGTTTCTTAGCCGCTGCAGGTATTTATGCCTTGGACCATCACAGGGAAAGGCTTAAAGAAGACCACAAGAAAGCTAAGGAGATTGAAGCCATCTTATCTGAAAAAGACTTTATTGCTTCCGTATCTCCTGTAGACACGAACATCATTATTTTTGAGCTCAATGAGTCTGTATTAGATGCTGAGGCTTTTATGCACAAAATGGATGAAAATAACATTAGGCTCATTTCAATGGGATCAGGGAAATTGCGATTGGTGACCCATCTCAATTACACCGATAAGATGCACGGCCATTTTTTGTCAATTTTAAATCGTTTTTAACCTAAAATCTAATTAAGTCCTCTTATTTATTAGGTATTTTTGTGGCTTTTAAATAAAATCATATGACTTTTCCTAATACGCCTCAGGCAGCAAAGAAAAATACAACACTATCACATTTAGGTTATGAAAGAGTAGATCCATATTTCTGGATGAATGAGAGAGATGCCCCAGAAGTGATGGAGTACCTTGAAGCAGAAAATAACTATTACGATCAGGCTACTGCCCATACAAAAGAATTTCAAGCTATTCTTTTTGAAGAAATGAAGGCTAGAATTAAAGAAGACGACAGTTCTGTTCCCTATAAACATAACGGTTATTGGTATATTACCAAATATGAACTTGGAAAAGAATACCCTATTTATACCCGTAAAAAAGGACATTTATCTGCTGAAGAAGAATTGTTGTTAGATTGTAATGTTTTGGCAGAAAACTATGAGTATTTTAGTTTGGGAGGTTTCTCTGTGAGTCCTGACAATACTTTATGTGTTTTTTCTACTGACACGGTGTCTAGGAGACAATACACCTTGCACGTTAAAAATATAATCACTGGTGAGTTGTTATTGGACAGAATAGAAAATACCACTGGAAGCGCTAGTTGGGCTGCAGATAATCAGACCTTTTTTTACACTTCAAAAAACGAACAGACCCTCAGATCAGAGGCAATCTATAGACATAAGATAGGACAGGACAGTGAAGATGTGAAAATCTATGAAGAGTTAGACGAAACCTTTAATGCATATGTTTTTAAAACAAAGAGTAAGAAATATATTGTCATTGGATCTTCTAGTACCTTAACAACAGAATACAGTATATTTCCAGCAGACGAGCCAGAGGCTACTCCTGTTATTTTTAGCCCTAGGACGAGAGGTTTAGAGTATGATTTAAACCATTACGGAGACCACTTTTATGTGCTCACTAATAAAGATGAAGCCGTTAATTTTAAGGTGATGAAAGTTCATGAGTCTAATACTCATATGTCTTATTGGGAAGACTTTATACCCCATAGACCTGAAGTGTTACTTGAAGACATTACCATCTTTAAAGACTATTATGTGCTCTCAGAGAGAACGAACGGTTTAAGTTGTATTCAAATTGTTCCATGGGACACGAGTACAGCACCTCATTACTTGCCTTTTGACAATGAAACCTATACCGCATATGTAGGAACAAATCCTGAATTTGACACAGAAATGCTTCGTTTTGGCTATAATAGTATGACTACGCCAGCTAGTGTATACGATTACAATATGGCTACTAAATCCAAAGAACTTTTGAAACAGCAAGAAGTTTTAGGTGGTAATTTTGAAGAGGAGAATTATGCTTCTCAAAGGGTTTGGGCTACCGCTAAAGATGGTGTAAAGGTGCCCATTTCATTAGTGTATCACAAAGACACCCCTTTAGATGGAAGCAGTCCTTTGCTTCAATACGGTTACGGTTCTTATGGACATACTTCAGATCCTTATTTTTCTACCGTAAGGCTGAGTTTATTAGACAGGGGGTTTGTTTATGCTATTGCACATATTCGCGGGGGTGAATACTTGGGAAGACCCTGGTATGAAGATGGTAAATTGCTTACTAAGCGCAATACTTTTACAGATTTCATAGCCTGTTCAGAATTTTTAATCTCTGAAAAATTCACCTTTGCTAAGGGCTTGTTTGCTTATGGCGGATCTGCCGGTGGACTTTTAATGGGTGCAGTTATGAATATGGCCCCACATCTATACAAAGGGATTATAGCCAGTGTGCCATTTGTAGATGTAGTTACTACCATGTTAGATAGCAGCATTCCTCTTACCACAGGGGAGTATGACGAATGGGGTAACCCAAATGAAGTGGATTATTACAACTATATGATGTCTTATTCTCCTTATGACAATGTCAGCGCCCAAGACTATCCCAACACATTGATTATAACGGGTTATCACGATTCTCAAGTACAGTATTGGGAGCCTGCCAAATGGGTAGCTAAATTGAGGGACTTAAAGACCGATCAAAATACTTTGTTATTCAACATTAATATGGAGGCAGGACATTCAGGTGCTTCGGGTAGGTTCGAGGCCTTAAAAGAAATTGCCAAAGAATATGCCTTTATTTTAGATTTAGCTCAGAAAATAGGGGTTTAAAAAAAAACAATTAAATTTGCAGTGTATTCTTTTGAGAATATCTAAAACAAAAACAGTTACATGCATAAAAAGATACATGCTCACAACAGTATCCTACCCCTTATAGGAAAAACACCGCTTGTACAACTTCAAAAGACCGTTCATGGTTTTGAGGGTGAATTTTACGCTAAATTAGAGGCTTTTAACCCTGGCCATTCGGCTAAAGACAGAATTGCACAACATATTATTGCTATAGCAGAAGAAAAAGGTTTATTGAAACCAGGAGACACTATAGTGGAAACTACCTCTGGGAATACTGGTTTTAGTGTTGCCATGGTGAGCGCGATAAAAGGGTATAAATGTATTTTAGCAGTGAGTTCTAAATCTTCTCCAGATAAAATAGATATGTTAAGGGCCATGGGTGCTGAGGTTCATGTTTGCCCTGCCCACGTAAGTGCAGACGATCCAAGGTCTTATTACGAAGTGGCTAAGAATATTCATAAAAACACCCCAAATTCTATTTATATAAACCAGTATTTTAATAGTCTCAATACGGAGGCTCATTACCGCAGTACTGGTCCAGAAATATGGGAAGACACCAATGGTCAAATTACCCATTTGGTAGCCTGTAGTGGTACTGGAGGAACTATTTCCGGTACAGCACAATTCTTAAAAGAACAGAATCCAGAAATTAAAGTCATAGGAATAGACGCTTATGGATCTATTTTAAAAGGATATCACGAAACAGGTGAAATTAATCCAGAAGATATTTTTCCCTATAGAATAGAAGGTTTAGGAAAAAATCTAGTCCCTACAGCGACTGATTTTAATGCGATTGATTATTTTATAAAAGTGACTGATCACGAAAGTGCGCATACTGCCAGGGAAATTTCTAAATCTGAAGGTATTTTTGCAGGTTATACCTCAGGGGCAGCATTACAAGGCGTAAAGCAACTTAGTGCTTCAGGGGTATTTGATAAAAACGCAAAAGTAGTTGTCATTTTTCCTGATCACGGTTCAAAATACATGAGTAAAATTTACTCTGACGAGTGGATGTCTGCGCAAGGTTTCCTTGAGGAGTCTAAAGTATTAGATACACAAAAGGCGTCAAGATAGTCTTTTAAAACACATTTATTCATTTAACAACTACAGACACAGACCCTAAATAATTGAGGAGTCTTGTTAAAAATTAATTACTTTTGTAGCATATTCAAAACACGCATGAGAGATCTTTTCGAAAGAATTAAAGAAAATAAAGGGCCTTTAGGAAAATGGGCCTCACAGGCAGAAGGTTATTTTGTATTCCCTAAATTAGAAGGTCCTATATCTAATAGAATGTCTTTTAGGGGAAAAGAAGTGATTACTTGGAGTATTAATGATTACCTAGGATTGGCTAATTTACCCGAGATAAAAGCGGTAGACGGTGCAGCTGCATTAGAACATGGTGCTGCTTACCCAATGGGGGCTAGAATGATGAGTGGTCACACTGATTTTCATGAGCAATTACAAAATGAATTGGCTGAATTTGTGGAAAAAGAGGCCGCTTACCTTTTAAATTTCGGTTATCAGGGGATCATGTCTACCATAGACGCATTGGTTTCTAAGGATGACATTATTGTTTATGATGTAGATGCACACGCTTGTATTATAGATGGAGTTCGTTTGCATATGGGTAAACGATTTACCTTTAAACACAACGATATAGAGAGTTTAGAAAAAAATCTTGAACGGGCTACAAAAATGGCAGAGCAAACCGGTGGAGGAATCCTTGTGATTTCAGAAGGCGTGTTTGGAATGCGTGGAGAGCAAGGTAAGTTAAAAGAGATTGTTGCTCTTAAGCAAAAATTTAACTTTAGATTATTGGTAGACGACGCCCACGGTTTTGGAACACTTGGTAAGACTGGTGCTGGAGCAGGCGAGGAGCAAGGCATACAGGCAGACATAGACGTTTATTTTGCCACTTTTGCAAAATCAATGGCAGGTATAGGAGCATTTATTGCAGCAGACAAGGAAATTATTGACTATTTGAAATACAATTTGCGTTCTCAAATGTTCGCAAAGTCACTTCCAATGGTTTATGTTAAAGGAGCCCTTAAGCGACTAGACATGCTGAGAACACAACCTGAGCTCAAAGAAAACCTTTGGCGTAATGTAAATGCATTACAATCTGGTTTAAAGGCACAAGGTTTTGATATAGGAACTACCACTAGTTGTGTTACTCCAGTTTATTTAAATGGAAGTATCCCAGAAGCTATGGCATTGGTGAAGGATCTACGAGAAAACCACGGTATTTTTTGCTCAATTGTAGTCTATCCTGTAATTCCTAAAGGATTGATTTTGTTGAGATTAATTCCAACAGCAACTCATACACAAGAAGATATAGACCTCACTTTAACCGCTTTTTCAGCGATTAGAGAGCGATTAGAAAATGGTACTTATAAAAGACTTTCTGCAGCAGTAAGTGCTGCTATGGGAGAATAGGTATCTTTTTAAGAAGATGAGCACTAAAAAAAAAGCCTGATAGTTTTTCTATCAGGCTTTTTTTAATAGGTTTTTTTACAAGGCTTTTTTATAGGTCCTTCTGCGCTTATGTACTTTCGGATCAAAAGCACTCCATAAATTCTTTATAGCTATATTTTCTTCTAGCTCAGGGGTTCTGATACATTTTTCAATACCTCTCTTATTGCAGGCAATCCAACATTCATGAAAAAGAATGGCGGTAAGTCCTTTGTTTTGATATTTAGGGTGCACTCCAATGAGGTAAAAAATAATGTCTTTAGATTTTTTTCTCGCTCTCAGTAAGTGAAATAATCCAAAGGGAAACAAACGTCCGTTGGCTCTTTGTAAGGCTTTTGAAAAGGAGGGCATTAGAATGGCAAAAGCCACTAAGTTGTCTTCCTCATCAAGCACAAATTTTATGAATTCTGGATTAATGAAAGACAAGTATCTCTTAGTGAAAAACGACTTTTGCACCTCTGTGATTGGTACAAATGAAGATAAATTCGCATAGCTTTCATTGAATAAATCGAACATTTTATCTGCGTAAGGTAATATGTCTTTGGTCTTAGTAAAATTAAGCGCTCTGAGCTTATAACGTCTTTTAATGAGTTCTTGTGCTTTATTAAAAAGACTGGGATCTATATTACTAAATGGAAAGATATTTTCCATGTATTCCTTTTCCTTGACAAATCCTAGTGATTCAAAATGTGCTGCGTAATACGGGTGGTTATACCAAGTAATCATAGTCCCTATATGATCAAAACCTTCAATAAGACAACCAACCTTGTCTAGGTTAGAAAAACCTACTGGACCCTCCATATAGGTTAACTCGTGTTCACGACCAATTGCGGCAACTTTTTCTATGAGTGCTTTAGAAACTTCTTTGTTGTCTATGAAATCCATCCAACCAAAGCGCATTTTCTTTATTTTTTGCTCATTCACTTCAATCCAGTTAATCATTGCCGCCACCCTACCTACAATTTCACCATTCATATAGGCTAAGAAAAAACGTGCTTGAGCTGTTTTAAAAACTGGATTAATAGAAGGATCAAAAACCTCCATTTCATCTTTAATAATAGGAGGTACCCAATAAGGATTGTCTTTGTATAAAGAGAATGGAAAACAAACAAAGTCTTTGATTTCTTTTTTTTCAGTAGCTTCTCTAATTTCTATCATGTATTATTTTTGAATTAATTTTTTAGAATCTTTTGGTGTTAATGCCTGTCTAATCTGTAAGAGAATCCAAGCCCAATGATTTCCCTAGAGGGTTCATTTTGAAAGTTTATTCCGGTATAAAGATCAAATTGAAGGTTCTTTTTAAACAAGAAAGCACCACCTGTCCGTATAATTTGCTCTTCTGAGTTGGTAAATATACTGTATTGACCCTCTACAAATACACTCCATTTTCTTTTAATAGCATAGGAAAGTGACGCTAGGACTGTTTTTTCTTCTAAGGATTCTGAACCAATAAAGTCGTAAATCCCATTGAGTATGAGTACCATTTTTGGGGTTAAATGGCTTTGAGTGACAACCATAATCCTGGGTGCTATTGAGGGATTGTCCTTCAAGTATATACTTTGCTCTAGACTTATGTTTGCCCCAGCATAAAGGGCTACAGCAGGTAAGATATTTCGCCACCTAAATCCGTTATTTTTTTTCCAGCTATATACATTAATGGGTCTATTGTCAGGATTTTTAAATGGATCGAACAGCATGATTTTTGCGCCAATTCTATTTGAGGTGAATCCTTGGTCAATACCAATTTTACCTCCTGGAATTGGGCTGGTAGAAAACTCCATGGTGTAGGATCCCTCGTATATAAGTTCTAAGGCCTCTGAAAATAACCCCACTCTCAAGGCCAAGTTTCCATTATTAAAAAGGGATTCGGAATCAAAGGCTTCACCTCTTAACCGATCTACACTAAAACCACTTTCTATCTGATACACCCTTTTACCCACACTATACGCTCCTGTACTATTTCCTGGATTGTTGGAGTTTATAATATCTGTGTACTGTGAAAAACCACAAAAACTAAATAGGAACCCAAGGATAAATAAGCTCATTCTAAGTATTGATGGGCTTTGGAATATGGGTTTTTTATGCATTTTAAGATTATTTTAATCCCACACAAGCTTTTGTGCAGTTGTAGAATTGTATTTTTGGATAAATTTAATAAAGATAATGGGTTTTTTAAGTACACTTCTCTATATACTGTTGGGGTTTTATGTTTTTAAATGGCTTTTAAGATTATTTGCCCCTAAAATCATGGCATTTGCCTTAAAAAGATTGCAGAAAAAAATGAATGATTCTTTCACTGGTTTTGCAGAAAATCAAGGAGCAGCACCGCAGCAGGAAACTTCAAAAAAGCCCCCTATTGCCAAAGAAAAAACACCCGTTGGGGAGTATATAGATTTTGAAGAAATTGAATAACTTAGGGCATGAATAATTTTATTGACAAAGTCATATTATACAGCATCTTAAAAGGGTTTGGGGTGCTTTTCCTTTTTGCAGTCGTTTCTGTTTCTTTTTTTTATCCTGTGTTACAAGACAAACAAATTGAACAATCAGATATTGTTCAATACACAGGAATGGCTAAAGAGCAAAATGACTTTAGGTCACAAAATGGAGCGGAGCCTTATTGGACAAACAGTGCTTTTGGGGGTATGCCTACCTTTCAATTAGGGGCGCAATTTCCCCATAATATAATAAAATCCCTAGACAGGGCAATTCGTTTTCTTCCCCGTCCGGCAGATTATTTATTCCTGTACTTTTTAGGTTTTTATTTGCTGCTCTGTAGCCTTAAAATTGACTATAGAATCGCTGTGTTAGGTGCTTTAGCTTATGGTTTTTCCACATATTTCATCATAATATTAGGGGTAGGGCACAACGCCAAAGCCCATGCATTAGGTTATATGCCCATGGTATTGGCTGGAATTTTATGGGCATTTGATAAAAAATATTGGTTAGGATTTGGTGTAACAGCCCTTGCTATGGGCTTAGAAATTGTAGCCAACCATGTTCAAATGACTTTTTACTTTATGCTGTTGGTGCTCATTTTAGGAATTGTTTTCTTATGGTTTGCTTTTAAAGAAAAAAAGCTCAAATCATTTTTTAAAACAGTGGGCATATTACTCTTTGCAGTACTGCTCGGTATTGGGATGAATGCCTCCATGCTACTCTCTACGAAGGAATATGCAGATTGGAGTACCAGAGGTGCCTCTCCAGTGACAATTGCACCAGATGGTAGCCTGAAAGACCCTAGTTCAGGACTGGATAAAGACTATATTACCTATTATTCCTATGGTCCTTTAGAGTCACTAAACTTAATTGTTCCAAGACTTACAGGGGGCTCATTTAAAGAATCACTAGGGAAAGAGTCAAATGCCTATGAATTTTTAATAGCCCAGGGTGTCTCTGCTAGCAATGCATTGGATTTTTCTAGTAATCTACCGCTTTATTGGGGTCCACAGCCCCCGACATCTGGTCCTGCTTACTTAGGTATTAGTATTGTTGCCTTATTTTTTATTGGTTTTTTATTGTATAAAAATAAGCTGCGTTGGGTTTTTTTAATTGGGGCATTATTCACCCTCATGCTTTCTTGGGGTAAGTTTTTTATGCCACTCACGGATCTAATGATTGATTATTTCCCTTTGTATAACAAATTTAGAGCAGTTTCATCCATTCAAGTAATTGTGGCACTTTGTGTGCCTGCTTTAGCTAGTATTGGTTTGAACTACTTATTGGTCAACAAAGACGTAAAGGAATTAGATAAACTAAAAGCGATCAGACTCGTTGCAACTGTTTTTGCGGTGCTATTAACACTTATATTTGGAGTGAGTTATATACTAGATTATCAAGGGAACTCAGATGCTCAATTAGCCGCCATGTATGGCGATGCACTTTTAGAGGTCATTCAAAAAGACCGGGCTTTTGCCTTAAGGTCAGACTTGATAAGATCTTTTCTATTACTTGCAATACTCCTCGGTGGTTTATGGTGGGGAATTAAAAAGCAGTGGCGTCTACTCAAAATACTTGCTTTAGTAAGTATTGTTATTCTCATAGATCTAATAGGTGTAGCCAAGCGCTATGTAAACGCAGACAATTTTGTTTCTGCAACAAAAGTGAATAAACCATTTACAGCTAATGCCATAGATAAAGAGATCTTAAAAGACACCACTATTTACCGTGTTTATGATATGTCAGAAGGTATTAACGGGGCTAGAACTTCCTATTTTCACAAATCAATAGGGGGTTACCATGCGGCCAAACCTAGAGCAATAGAAGACCTATTTGAATTTCATATTTACCAAAGTCATTTGGAAATTTTACACATGTTAAATGTGAAATACGTTATTCAGCCTTCTGAATCTGGTACCCCAAGTTTGGCTATTAATCAAAATGCGAATGGGAATGCTTGGTTTGTAAAAGAATTGGTGGGTGCTAAAGACCACAACGATTGGTTACAAGGACTCAATGATTTAAACACAAAGTTTCAGGCAAGTTTACTTTTGAGTGATTTAGAATTTTTTAAAGAAAATGGTCTAATTCATTACAATACCACTAGTGGGGCCTATGTTATAGGACCTTCAAAAGAGGATAATTCCCCCAATAATTCATTAAATGATCGAGATGTAATACCGTCTATTGATTTAATCTCCTACAGTCCCAATCGAATGCTTTACCAGTCCAATCATTCGGATAGGGGCTTTGCTGTTTTTTCGGAAATGCATTATCCATCTGGTTGGACAGCAAGTGTAGATGGGGAGTTGGTGCCCATAAAAAAAGTGAACTATGCTTTAAGGGGTATAGAGTTGCCTGAAGGGTCACATAAAATAGTTTTTGAATATAAGCCTGAGGTAGTGTACAAAAGCAGCAGAATAGCCCTTTCAAGTTATGTTATATTTATACTCATAATTTTATGGGGAATTTATTTCGGAATTAAGTCAAAGTCTACTCAATAGCTACTTATTGTTTAAAAATCAACCCAATGGAGGAAAATAGGAACAACCAAGTAGACATCAATACCAATTCTAAGGTATTGTTAATAGCCTATTACTGGCCTCCAGCTGGTGGTCCAGGGGTGCAACGGTGGTTTCATTTTGTAAGGCATTTGCCTTCATTTGGTATAACTCCAGTGGTTTATGTTCCTGAAAACCCGCAATACCCTATAGTAGATCAGTCTTTGACAGAAGATATACCCAAAGGAGTCATTCTAATTAAAAGACCCATTTCCGAACCTTATAAATGGATTTCTTGGTTGTTTAAAAAAAAGACCCAACAATTGAGCCAAGGTTTGATTCAAGAAAACAAACCGAGTTTGTTAGAGCGTTTTATGCGCTTTGTTAGAGGTAATTTCTTTATTCCAGATGCACGGGTTTCATGGGTAACTCCATCAGTTGCCTTTTTGTCACAGTATATTAATGAGCACGGTATAGATACCATTATATCTACGGGTCCACCACATAGCATGCATCTTATTGCCAATGAATTGGTTAAGACTCATGCCAAACTTAAATGGATAGCAGACTTTAGAGATCCATGGACCACCATAGGCTATCACAACGATTTATATATGACACCCTGGGCTCATAGAAAGCATTTAAAGCTAGAAAGTACTGTTTTACAATCTGCACACACGATTTTAACAACCAGTTACACCACTAAAGCCCTTTTTTCAAAAAAAACAGCCACCCCAATAACGGTTATTACTAATGGATTTGAACCATTTGAGAACTCGTCGCTAATAAGTCCCGAGGAAAATAAATTTAGCCTGGTTCATATTGGGTCTTTACTCTCTAAGAGAAACCCAAAAATTCTTTGGGAGGCCATAGGGGAATTGGTTACAGAAAATCAATTATTTGCCGCCCAACTCAGTCTAGATTTTGTTGGCTTGGTGAGTGATGAAGTAAAAGCAACTATTGCCGCTCATGGCTTAGCATCTTATTGTAATTTTCACGGGTATATTTCTCATGATGAAGCGAGAAAGCACCAATATACTGGTCATTTATTGCTGCTTATTGAAATTGACTCTGAAGCGCATAAAGGGATTATACCAGGTAAAATTTTTGAATACCTTCAATCTTTGCGACCTATACTAGCTATTGGTCCACAGGATTGGGATGTAGCAAAGCTACTTCCTGAAAATGATTTGTATGCCCTTAGGACTTATCAAGACAAGGCCATGATTAAATCTTTTATAGAGACTATATTTAATGGAGAGACAGTAATTTCTACTGAAATTGATCCAACTTTACGCAAATATGAGCGTAAAAATCTAACTGAAGCCTTATCTAAAATCATAAAAAATTTGAAGCGATCTTAATATGGGGGTAGTGGTAAGGCAATCTATTCAAAATACCATAAGCACTTATTTGGGCTTTGGACTAGGGGCAATAAATACCTTGGTATTGTACACCCGTATTTTACCGGTGTCTTCTTATGGGCTATTATCCATTCAGCTCTCTGTAGCTACTTTGCTATTGCCTTTGTTCCTTTTTGGACTCCCGAATACGATCATTAAATTTTATCATAAAAATGCGTCTACTGAAGAGTCTGCTAGACTCAACGCTTTTTCATTGTATTTCCCCTTACTCTTCATTTTTCTAGCTTTTGTTTTTGTGCTTTCTTTTAGGTCTGGTATATTTCCATTTTTACTTCAAAAATACGCTTATGTGGCTCCTTATTCTTGGCACATTCTTGGCATAAGTATTGGTATGACTTATTTCGAGATTGGTTATGCTCAGGCAAGGATGGTCTTAAAGACTGCCTTTGGTAATATCCTCAAAGAAATATTTCACAGGTTTTGTATTGCATTGGGGCTAATAGGTCTTTATTTTGATTGGCTAACTTTAGAGCAATTTTTTGTGTTTTTGGTAGGGATTCATTTTTTAAGGGCAATAGTAATGTATGTTTACCTCTGGCGCAACTGTGACATTTCCTTTTCTTTTAGACGTCCAGAGAAGTTAAAGTCTTATTTAAATTACAGTTTGTTTATGTTCCTAGGGGGAACTGCAGCCGTTGTCATTTTAGAAATAGACAAGCTTATGATTTATACATTTGTCAATATTGATCAAGTGGCTTTTTATACTGTAGCTGTTTTTATGGCCACTATAGTGGGTGTTCCAGCTCGGTCTATGTATCAAATAACGGCGCCTATTACGGCTAGATTACTTCATGACAATGACTTTAAAGGTTTACAATCACTCTACAAGCAAAGTTCCTTGAATTTAGCCATGGCAGCAGGGGGTGTTTTGTTACTTTTAGCCGTTAACTTAGAGACCATTTATAAGTTTATTCCTCAAGCATATGGGGGTACCACGGTCTTGGTGTTGTTAATTGGTTCCAGCAAATTTTGCGACGCATTACTAGGGAATAACAATGCCATTTTATTTAACTCTCCCTATTATAAAAGTATTTTACGATTTGGGCTATTTTTAGCATTTATGACGGTAGTTTTAAATTATTTATTTATTCCAAAGTTTGGTATAATGGGCGCTGCTATAGCCTCTTTTTTAGCGATTACTTTCTACGACACCGCCAAAGTAATTTATGTGAATGTCAAGTATAATATGCACCCTTTTAGTAAAGGAACCGCTTACTTATTGATTATTATCACAGTTTCTTTTACATTGGCCCAATGGATCCCAAACCTAGAAAATAGGTATATGTCTATTGGAGTAAATACCCTTTTCACCGCAATAGTATACGTTGGATTATTATATTTCTCCAACATATCAGCAACTTTTAACGGTCTTGTGAATAGGGGCAAAAAGAGGCTGTTTTAACAGACCTATATTACAACTTCTCTTTTAAATAAACTGCGGTTACAGAGTTCTTATCTTTGACCAAAACCTCGGGGGGGCCTTGGGCAATGACTTGCCCTCCATGGATTCCTCCACCAGGACCTAAATCAATAATATGATCTGCACACTTGATCAAATCTATATTGTGTTCAATAACCACCATGGAATGCCCTTTGTCTAAAAGGGCATTAAAGGCCCCTAACAAGCGGTTAATGTCATGAAAGTGAAGCCCGGTTGTGGGCTCATCAAATATAAATAAGGTCTTGTCTTTGGTATTGCCCTTCACTAAAAATGAGGCCAGTTTTATACGTTGTGCTTCTCCGCCAGATAGCGTAGAAGAGGATTGACCTAAAGCCACATATCCCAGTCCAACGTCTTCAAGTGCTTGAATCTTTTGACAGAGTTTGTTTTCTCCATGAAGTTTAAAGAATGCCAATGCGTCTGAAATAGTCATTTCAAGTACATCAAAGATGGACTTGTCGTGAAATTTCACTTCTAAGACTTCTTTTTTGAATCTTTTACCCTCACAGGCATCGCACCCTAAGTGCACATCTGCCATAAACTGCATTTCAACAGTGATTTCTCCTTCTCCCTTACATTTTTCACAGCGCCCTCCTTCTACATTGAAAGAAAAGTGTTTGGGTAGGAAACCCCTGAGTTTGCTCATGGGTGCTTTTGAAAAAATAGCCCTAATGTCGTCGTAAGCCTTTAAATAGGTTACCGGGTTAGATCTAGAAGACCTTCCAATGGGGTTTTGGTCTATATACTCCACATGTTTAAGATTTTTATGCTGCATCTCATAACTGCTGTGCTGACCAATTTTCATTCCAAATCCACCAAGTTCCTTCTGAACAATTGGATAGAGTAATTTTTTAACTAAGGTAGATTTTCCCGATCCAGAAACCCCTGTAATGATGGTAAGCATTCCCAGGGGAATAGTAAGGTCTATGTTTTGAAGGTTGTGTTCTCTACCGCCCTTAATTTTTAAGTATTGATCAGAGCTCCTTCTTTTTTTTGGTAGTGGAATTTCCATTCTACCATCTAAATATTGGGCAGTGAGGGTATTTGTTTTTAATAGTTCTTTGAGGGTTCCCTGCGCCACCAATTCTCCTCCTAGTGTTCCAGCCTCAGGACCAATGTCAAAAACAAGGTCTGCAGCTTTCATAATATCTTCATCGTGCTCTACCACTATGACTGTATTTCCAAGGTCTCTTAAGCGTTTGAGTACTTCAATTAAGTTTGTAGTGTCTTTCGGGTGCAAACCTATACTGGGTTCATCCAAAATATACATGGATCCCACCAAACTACTCCCCAAAGAGGTTGCTAGGTTAATTCGCTGACTTTCTCCTCCAGACAATGTATTTGATTTTCTATTTAAAGTGAGGTAGTTTAATCCTACCTGGCTCAAGAAAGAAAGCCTACTGTGTATCTCTGCTAAAATTCTTTTAGAAATGTTTGTGTCAGTTTCACTCAGTGTTAATTGATTGAAAAACAATTGCAGCTTGTCTATTGGCATTGCGACCAATTCGCCAATATGTTTTCCACCAACTTGGACATAAAATGATTCTTTTTTAAGCCTAGCACCTTGGCATTTATTACAAATTGTTTTCCCTCTATATCTAGAGAGCATGACCCTATTTTGAATTTTATAGCTTTTTTCTTCTAGTGTCTGGAAAAAAGAATGAATTCCTTTAAAGGTTTTGTTGCCATTCCAAACCAATTCTTTTTGCGTCTCAGATAATTCAAACCAAGGCTTGTGAATGGGAATATTAGACGCTGCGGCGTTTTCAATGAGCTTGTCTTTGTACTTGCTCATGCTTTCTCCTCTCCATGGTGCAATGGTATTTTCATAGATAGATAAGCCTGTATTGGGAATAACCAGATCTGGATCTATGCCCATAATATCTCCATATCCTTCACAGGCATCACATGCTCCGTAGGGATTGTTAAAACTGAATAGGTGTAGAGAGGGTATGGTGAATTCTTGTCCGTCTAGAGCAAAAAGATTGCTGAAATCTACTGCTTGTTTAGTGCTTAAATCTCTGACAATGCAGTGTCCTTTGCCTTCAAAAAATGCAGCTTCAATAGCGGAAGCGAGCCTATTGAAATAATCTTCATCATCTGCGGTAACTATTCTGTCTACCACTAGATTAAACTTATTTGGAAGCTTGGTAATTTCTGATGAAATTCGAATCACTTCCCCTTTGACCTCTATCCTTGCAAAACCTTGTTTTGAAAACAATTGGACCATTTTTACAGGGTCTTTGTCTTTGGGTACTTCAATGGGTGCCAAAAGCAATAATTTATGCTTTAGAGGGAATGATTTAATGTGATGGACAACATCTGACACCAAGTGTTTTTTAACTTCCTTTCCACTAATGGGCGAATACGTTTTCCCAATTCTAGCAAATAACAACTTAAGATAGTCGTAAATTTCAGTAGAAGTCCCCACTGTAGATCTAGGATTGCTAGTGTTTACTTTTTGTTCTATAGCAATTGCTGGGGCAATTCCCTTAATGTAGTCTACTTGAGGTTTGTCTAATTTCCCCAAAAATTGTCTGGCATAAGCAGACAAACTTTCCACATACCTTCTTTGTCCTTCTGCGTATAGGGTGTCAAAAGCTAAAGATGATTTTCCTGAGCCTGAGAGACCTGTGATTACTATGAAATTATTTCTAGGAAGTACAACATCTATATTTTTTAAGTTGTGCAATTTGGCCCCCTTAATGATGATATTCTTTTTAGGGTCTATTTCTTCTAGGTTTTTATAGGGTGTTTTGGTATTCAGGGTCATAGGAAGTATAGGAGAATGTTTCAAAAACAATTAAGTTTTAAAGATAAGTGATTTACTATATTTTTAATATATTTGAATGTAATATTTAATTGTTAGCCTATAAAACACGGATACTTTTAACCATCATGAATTTTTTTCAGTCCCATAATTATTTAGGGACGTTATTAATTTGTGTCTAATTTGTATCCTATGCGTACTATTTTAAATAATACACAATCCAATAATTTTAACACTACAGTTCTCACTGATAGCCAATTAGTTTCAGACTATTTGCTTGGAAACCGACATGCTTTGTCTCTTTTAGTAGAGCGGCATAGGGCAAAGACCTATAGGTTTATATATACTAAGGTTCAAGATGCAGAGCTCGCCTCTGACATTGTTCAAGATACGTTTTTGAAAGTGATCAAAACCCTAGATAAAGGGGGGTATAGAGATGAAGGTAAATTTTTATCATGGGTCATGAGAATTGCCCACAACCTTGTAATTGACCACTTTAGGCGTCTAAAAAAAATGCCTATGACTTATGAAAAGTCCGATTATTCTGTCTTTTCATTTTTATCGGATTCCTCAAAAACAAAGGAAGAAACAATGATTCAGGAGCACATAGAGTCTAATTTGCACCAGATCATAAATTGTTTGCCAGCAGACCAGTTGGAGGTAGTTTCCCTGAGAATCTTTAAAGAACTCAGTTTTAAAGAAATATCGGAACAAACTGGCGTTAGTATTAACACAGCGCTCGGTAGAATGAGGTATGCACTGATAAATATTAGAAAAATAGCCTCAGAAAATCACATAGACCTCTTGGCGTCTTAGCGTATTTTACGCGCTAGCAAGGCCATCTTATTGTAGTGCTTTATGTGAATACTTATCGCTTTTTCTTTAAATATTGATCAATCACTGTCTTGCGACCAATCGTTTTTGTAATAATATCTTTATCAAGATCCCAACCTCTAGCTGGTGAGTATTCTCTTCCATACCAAATAATTTGTAAATGAAGGTCGTTCCAAAGCGCTTTTGGAAATAATCGCTTAGCGTCCTTCTCTGTTTGTACTACATTTTTTCCATTAGTAAACCCCCACCGATACATTAATCTGTGTATATGTGTGTCTACTGGGAATGCTGGAATTCCAAAAGCTTGTGCCACTACTACACTAGCGGTTTTATGTCCTACTGCAGGGAATGTCTCCAGTATTTCTATATCCTGAGGTACTATTCCGTTGTGTGCCTCTACGAGAATTTTAGAAAGTCCATGAATACCCTTTGCTTTCATGGGGGAGAGCCCTACAGGTCTAATAATGTCCTGAATCTCTTTGACGCTTAGCTTTACCATATCATAGGGATTGTCTGCTTTTTTAAATAGCAGTGGTGTAATTTTATTTACCCTTACATCTGTGCTTTGAGCAGACAACAATACAGCTATTAAAAGGGTATAGGGATCTTTATGATCTAAAGGGATGGGTATTTCAGGGTATAAATCCCTTAAAGTATTAATGGTGAAATTTACTTTTTCTTGTTTGGTCATTAATGAGTAATTTTAAAAAAAATAACAATAATTTTCGTTTGTTTTTATTACAAGCGTTAAAAGCTAAAAATTGCCGAGATGAAAACACTACAAGTAGGAGACAAAGTTCCCTCATTTACTGCGGTTACCCAAGATGGAAGCCCATTCAACTTATCAGATTATAACGACACTAAATTAGTGGTTTTTTTCTACCCTAAGGCAAGCACGCCTGGATGTACTGCAGAGGCTTGTGACTTAAGAGACCATTATGAAGTACTTAATGAGAGGGGCTACAGTATTGTTGGTGTCAGTGCAGATGACACCAATAAACAAACTAAGTTTAGAGATAAATACAGTTTTCCATTTCCTTTGTTAGCAGACACTGATAAATCTGTGATTACAGCTTTTGGGGTATGGGGTCCAAAAAAGTTTATGGGTAAAGAGTACGATGGTATTCACAGAATGACTTTTGTAGTAGAAAAAGGAGTGGTCTCGCACGTTATTGATAAGGTTAAAACAAAAGAACACGCCGCACAAATATTGGCATTGTAGCCTAAAAAAAAGGCCACTGTGCAAGAAACACAGTGGCCTTTAAATTTTAATACAAAGTCAATATATTTTTTTAAGGCTGTGAAATTAAAGTTTTAATTCAAAATCAATATATTATAACGCTGTGTAAATAAAATTTTAAAATAAGGCCATTATGCTTTTAGAGCTGCGGCCTTATTTTGAAACAAATCCTTTTGTTTAATAAGTTCAGCGATACCCTTAGGCAATTCATCTTCCCAACCAGGGGTATTATTGGCAATCATTTCAAATACTTTTCTGGAGAAAATATCCAATACTTCAGGTTCGTAATCTATGATGTCCATTACTTTACCATTGTATTTAAAGAATTTATAAAGCTCCTTCATTCTGGGGTGAACCTTTACGCTATTTGAGGTTAAAATTTCGCCAGTTTCCTGGTCTTTCATAGGATATAAATACACCTTAAGGTCTTTGAAGAACAGTTTCCCAAAAGCTTCTAAAATACCTCCACTAAGGTGTCTGTAATATTTCTCGTCAAATATGTCTACTAGGTTATTAACCCCCATGGTTAATCCAATTTTTGCTTTTGTATAGTTATTGAAATATTCTACAAGCTTATAGTATTCTTGGAATTTAGAAATAAGTACGGTATGGCCCAATGAACAGAGAAGTTCTGCACGATCCATAAAATCTTGTTCGTCTATTTCTCCTGAGGCCTTTAGGTTGGATAAGGTAATTTCAAATATAACAATCGTATTGTCAGGATCTACAGTAGCCTCTTTTCTAAATATATCGAACGACTTTTCAAACATATCCATATTAACCTTGGTAACGGGTCTGAAGCTACCTCTCAAGGCGAGTATGTTTTTCTTGTAAAGTACTGCAGCAGGAAGTAGGTTATTTCCGTCAGGACCGAACATTACTGCATCTGTCATATTGTTTTTAATGAGTTCAAGACTCATTAGCCTATTGTCTACATTCTTAAAGTTAGGCCCTGAAAAATTAATCATATCTATCTCCAGAATGTCTTTTTCAATATGATCGTATAGATATTTCAATAATTTTTTTGGCTTATCGTATTTGTAGAATGCACCATAAATAAGGTTAACACCCAAAACACCTAGGGTCTCTTGTTGCAGTCTTGCCTCGTTTTGTTTAAACCTCACATGAAGTATTATCTCATCTAATTCCTTTTGATTAGGATCTAATTGAAATTTAATACCAACCCATCCATGTCCTTTGAATTTTTTCGCAAAATCTATAGTTGCTACAGTATTTGCATATGAAAAGAATAGTCTGTCTGGATGAGATTTTCTACTAATTCTATCCTCCATGAGATTCATTTCATGGGCCAGCATCTTTTTTAATCTTGGTTGGGTTACATATCTTCCGTCGTCTTCAATGCCATAAATGGCATCACTAAAATCCTTGTCATAGGCACTCATAGCTTTAGCTATAGTCCCTGAGGCGCCTCCAGCTCTAAAAAAATGCCTGGCTGTCTCTTGTCCAGCACCAATTTCAGAGAAGGTTCCATAAATGTCAGGATTCAAATTGATCCTGAGTGTTTTTGCCTTTGTAGAAGGTATATTGGTGAAAGCAGTTTCTTTTTTCAAAACAGAAGCCATGTAGATTGTTTTAATTGCAACAAAGTTAAAAAGATTGTAGAAGCTAATCCCTATTAAAATCATAAATTTGAAAAAAAATAACGCTTTTGATTGTTCGCTTTTTAGGTACTGGAACTTCTCAAGGAATCCCTGTAATTGGGAGTAATCACCCTGTTTGTTTAAGTGACAATCCCAAGGACAAAAGACTGCGTGTGTCTATATTAATATCATGGGATCATTTTAATTATGTTATTGACTGTGGTCCAGATTTTAGGGCGCAAATGTTAGCGGCTAACCCAACATCTTTAGAGGGCTTAATATTTACCCATGAACATGCTGATCATACAGCTGGTTTGGACGACATTAGACCTTTTTTCTTTAGACAGGGTGCTATTCCAATTTATGCACACAAACGCGTATTAAAGTCTTTAAAGAAACGCTTTGGCTATATTTTTAATGAGGCCAATAAATATCCTGGTGCACCTTCAGTAGTTTCCTATAGAGTTAAAAAAAACACTCCTTTTAAACTCAACGGAAAACAAGTTATTCCTATTAATGCGAAGCACAATACTTTACAGGTATTTGGTTATAGAATAGATGCATTCGCTTATTTAACGGATATTAAAACTATTTCAGCATTTGAAACCGCTAAACTATCAGGACTAGAAGTTCTTGTGGTGAATGCACTCAGAGAAGAACCACACTACAGTCATTTTAATTTAGAGGAAGCCATAGCATTCGCCCAAAGGGTAGGTGCCAAAAAAACCTATTTCACTCACATAAGTCATCATTTGGGTTTTCACGATCAGGTATCATTGAAACTTCCAGAAAACATCTATTTGGCTTATGATTCACTCACTATATCTATTTAACTATGAAGTCAAGAATTTTTATGTACTTGTTTATTTTCACTGCACTGATTGCACTATATCAATTTAAAAGTGCCTCAAATTATGTGGAAAATACACAGCTAGCCCTAGCAAAATACCAAGAAACTGCAGAAGAACAGATAAAAGTCTCTGCCAAGGTTAAATCCCTTGAATCTCAATTGGAAATGGCTCAATTATTTGATCTAAAGTACAATCAAGAGGGACTATTGGTGTTGGAAAATCAGTATGAGGGACCACAGGAGATTAGTGATTTTATTTCAGATGCACTTATTCAAACTAATATAGACAAAGAATCACAACACACTTTAATACCATTTAAGTCCAAAAAGGCAAAATTTGTGTTTAATTCTGTAAAGGTGTTGAACCATAAATGGCTCATTGCAAACTTTACAGACGGTACTATTTGGGGGGAAGCTATTTTAAAGTTCTCTATAAACAAGGACCAGGTTAATTTCACCACAGAAGACGCTTTTCTTTACAGATAATTCGCCTGCTATTGTAACCATTCCAAAAGATCTGCAAAATTTTGTGGAGACACGCCATGGCCAATTGGGTAAGATTTAAAGCTGTGGTCTATTCCTATGGCATTGAGCTGTGAGGGTATTTTTTCTGCCCAATCAAACGGAATTACTTGGTCTTGTGTTCCATGTGATGCGAATATATGTATATTTTTATAGGCTTCAATATTTCCTTTAGTTTCTGCTAAGGACTCATTGATATAACCACTTAAGCATATAAATTTATGATAAAATTCAGGGTATTGGAAGGCCAGTGCATAGCTTAAAATACTTCCTTGGCTAAAACCCAATACACAAATTTTATTTCTATCTAAATGCCTTTCTTTGCATTTTTCTTGAATAAAATCATGAAGTAAATCCCTGGATATTAAAGCCTGCTCAAGATCTGACCACTTTCCCTTTTCTGCGTCAAAATTTATTGCATACCAGGCATTTCCATAAGGCTGCATAGGGTAGGGGGCTCTTACAGAGATAATATGATAATGGTCGGGAATCCCTTCAGCAAAAGAAAATAAATCATTTTCATCGCTACCATAGCCATGGATTAAAAAGAGTGGAAAAGCATTATCCTTTGAAGATTTGGCCGGTCTTTCAATACAATATAAGGACTTGTCCATACTATCTAATAAATGTAAACCACTGTTGAAAGTATGTTCCAATGAAGGGCAAGGAATTTTTAGTGTTTTGAATTGCGGAATAAAAACCAAACCCCCACAGTAATAAATACATGACGTATAATCCTAGAAAGGCAAATTCATTAAACCACTGACTAATAAATAGGGCGAATGCATGAAATAATAAATGAACTCCAAAGGCTTGTCTAATGTGAAATCTAGAAAAATCCTCTGGCTTGTTATTGTGCATACTGATCGCTATGATAGCCCCTATTATAGTGAAGTAAGCGATAATAGCTGGCTTTTTGCCTTTAATATCTTCTTGTATTCCCATCATTAAATAATTGTAATGTGTTCATTTACTAGCGTTCCTAGTGCCTTACCTTTTAATAGTGCTCCTAGATAAAGAGAGTTCTTGGAGCTAGCATATAGATCTTCTACTGTTTGTGTGTATTCTATACTGGGATCAAATAGTGATAAATTCGCCTTGTGACCTTCTGAAATAGTAGGTTTCTCTAAGTTGAAGCGCTCATAGCCCCGCTGCAAAATTTCAATAGCTTGAGTTGTAGTGTATAATGAATTCAGTACGCCAAATGCAGCTTCTAAGCCTAAAGAGCCATAATGAGCGTGATCAAAAGCAATGTTTTTTAACTCAATATCTAAAGGATTGTGGTCTGTAGTCATAAAATCTATAGTACCTTCTAACAAAGCTTTTTGTAACGCTGTTTGATCCTCTTTAGATCTTAGAGGAGGTGTTATTTTAGCATTTGTATCAAAATCAATTAAGGCACTTTCATTAGCAAATAGATGGTGTAAAGACACACTACAGCTAATATCTAAACCTTCTTTTTTAGCAGCTTTTATTAATAAAACACTCTCCTTTGAAGAGATGGTAGGAATATGTAATTTTCCTCCACTATACCTTAAAAGATGTATGTCTCTTTGAATTTGTAAGTGTTCAGATAAGCTTGGATCTGTTTTTAATCCCAGTTGAGTAGCCACCACGCCTTCATGGGCCAAACCACTATTAGAGATTTTAGATGTTTTTGGAAAGCTAAAAACCAATCCATTGAAAGATTGGGTGTACTGCAGCGCAATTTTTAGCAAGTTAGGATTGTCAATCGGGGCATTATAATCATAAAAACCTATAGCACCTTGTCTTTGCATGTCGAACAACTCGGCTAAATCCTGACCTCTTGCTCCTTTAGTTAGTGTCCCTAAAGGGTGAACATTTATTGGGGCTTTCAATGCCGCATTTCTAAGATATCCAATAGCGTTCTGTTGGTCGGGTACCGGATCAGTATTGGCATTTAAAAAAACAGTACTAAAACCACTTTTGGCAGCTGTTAAAACACCATTTTTAAAATTTTCTCTGGACTCATATCCAGGTTCTCCAACACTGATACCAGTGTCTAACCAGCCCGCAGAGACATGCAGGTTATTTAATGCAAGCGTTTGGTCTGCTTTAAAATCTTTAATTTTTGGGCTTATCTTTATAATAACACCGTCTTTTACGGCTATATCTACTATTTTTAAATGAATACTTGGATTAGATTCTTCTACTATTGTGGCGTCCTTAATTAATATATTCATTAGAGTAGATTTAGATGTGAGCCTTTAAAAGTCATGCAAAAATAACAAACCATTTACAATTGTCAATTCTAATTGGTTAAATATCGCTTTTCGTTTATTTAAAAGAAGGTCCAATGGTGTTTAACATGACCTTTTTCATTATTTCATAGCCATTTTCGTTAGGATGAACACCGTCGGAACCCAAAGATAATTTTAAACCATTTTTGTCATCAGACATTTCAGAGAAATAATCTATGTATTTATAGTTTTTATCTGCGGCTAATGTCTTTAGCATGTTATTTAGAGCTAGAATTTTTGGTACAGGTTTTAATCCTGGTTTCCATGGATAATCATATACAGGCAATACACTGCACAAGAACACCTCAATCTTATTTAAGGCAGCCAATCCAGCCATACTTTCTATTTGATTAAAAATCTCTTGAACACTCATGGAGCCAGTATTTCCAGCAATGTCATTTGTGCCAGCTAGAATCACCACTCCTTTGGGATTGAGATCTAATACATCTTGTTTAAAACGGACAAGCATTTGTGGGGTAGTTTGGCCACTGATCCCTCTGTTAATATAATTAGTACCCCCAAATAAGTTTGGGTCAAATGACTTCCATCCCTCTGTAATAGAATTGCCCATAAACACTAGTTTTACAGGTACATTATCTGCTATAATACGTTCATTATCTGCTTTAAAACGCGCTACATTTGCCCACTCCTGTGCATTTATTTGGCCAAATATCGCACAGGCCAAAAGGCTTAACAATATTTTCATTTAATTCGTGTATTTAGCTGCTTTATTCCCTGGAAGACTGTTTTTAATAAACTGACGAATGTCTTCATTTGCGTTTTTTAGATCTTCTCTTCTCAAGTACATCATATGACCGCTTTCATACCCTTTAAAACTCAACCTGTTTTTCATTCTTCCAGAAGGGTCTAACTGCCACATATTGTATTTTGCGTTAAAGTAGGTGGTAGCTCCGTCAAAATAACCAGACTGGGTCATGACATGTAAATAAGGGTTTTGCGCCATGGCTTGTCTCAGGTTTTCTCCAGTGTTGTCTCCACTTCTGTCCCAGGGACGTACAGGGCCAAACATATTGTATTTAATGTCGGTTTTAAAGTTAAGCTCTTCCTGCAGGTAATAATTAATTGCAGGGGTAAATGAATGCAGCCACGAAGTGAGCTCAGAGTTATAGTCGGGTCTTTCACCAGCACTTTTTCGATCTATTCCTAAATATCTTGAGTCCAGTCTTCCTATGGTATACCCGTCTTCTCTTAATAATTCTTTCCAGAAATAAGGGTAGGGGATCTCTAAATTATGATCGAGATAAACACTTGGCTTAATTCCTGAATAATAGCCCATTTTTTCTGCTAAAGCCTCTTTCTTACTCGTTTCTAAGAAACCGCCCATGACTATTGCAGGTAAAACGGTATTGATGGTGTAAGCCTCCACTTCTTCTAATACTTCTGTAAGCGGCTTACTTTGTAGCGCACTTGGAAGTTTTTTCTGGTACCAGGCAGCTGCAGCAAAATAAGGAAGCCTATTGGCTACTTCTACAGGACCTTCTCGGTCTATTCCAAGTTCTGTTGGAGAAACTAAAATAACGCCATTTAAATACATCCATTGGTTGTTTTGCAAGGCTAAGGCTAATCCAGAAACCCTTGTAGTTCCATAGCTTTCTCCAATTAAATATTTTGGAGATGACCAGCGGTTATTTCTAGTGACAAAGGTATTGAGCCACTCCGCTAAATAAGCAATATCCGCATTTACGCCAAAAAATTTACTTCGGTCTATCTCTTTTCCGGTAGCTGGAATGGTTCTTGAATATCCCGTATTTACGGGGTTTACATATACAATATCTGCAATATCTAGAATAGAATAAGGATTGTTAGATATTCCATAGGGTTGCACGGGGTATCCTTCTGAATCAATGTTTAATACTCTAGGACCTGTATAGGCCAAATGCATCCAAACAGAACCTGAACCCGGACCTCCATTAAAAGATATCACCAAAGGTCTTTGGGATCTATTACTCACATTGTCTTTGGTGTAATAGGTATAATGTAAACTAGCGATAGGATCACCATTTTCATCCCAAACAGGTTGTGTTCCTGTAGTGGCTGTATAGTTAAAGGAATCCGTTTGGGTAGTGAGTTTGTGTTTTGTAGTTACTGTAGTATCTACAGGAAGTGTCCTACTTTGACTCCAACAGATTGCCGTAGATGAAAAAAGAATGACAGAAAAAAATACTTTGAATCTCATAGTGGATGGTTTGGTTTTTTATGTCACCTAATTTAATAAAATAAATTGAAATTAATAGGTTTAAAACCCTTCAAAAACACCTAATCCAAAAAGGGCAAAATCATATTTAACAGGGTCTATTGGATCTAAATCCCTCAATGACTGATCTAATTCAATGACTGCTTTAGCGTCGTTTTGTGTTCTTTTTAATAGTCCTAATTTTCTAGCAACTCGGCCGCTGTGTACATCTAATGGACAAGATAGTTCACTTGGAGAAATCTTTTGCCAAATACCAAAGTCTACTTTTTCTATTGGATTCCTGACCATCCACCTCAAAAACATATTGAGTCTTTTGGCAGCTGAACCTTTTAAGGGATCAGAAACATGTTTAGTAGTTCTTTGTTCATGAGGAATGCTAAAAAAAATAGCCTTAAACAGGCTAATGTTTTCCTGCAAAGGTTTGTTCGGATGTGTTAAAAAAGCATTTTCCAGACCATCGTGGTGTAAATAGATATTTTTAAGTGCTTTGCAAAAACCTATGGCATCTATTCCATTAAAAGTCCGGTGCTTAAAATGGTGCAGCGCGTCATAGTCACTTTGCTGGGCATTTAAAATAAAATCATAAGGGCTATGATCCATTAAGTCCATTAAAGAATGGGCGTTTTTTAGAATACTTTTTCTATTCCCCCATGATATAGTAGCGGTTAAAAATGCACTAATTTCTATATCCTCTTTTTGATTGAATAAATAGGGTATTTGTAAAGGATCTGAGTCTATAAAAGACGGTTCTTGGTATTGAATGACCTTTTCTTCTAAAAACGATATTAGGCTTTCTCTGTCCATTATTGTACCATATGACCGTCTACCATAGTAAATGTTCTGTCTGCCATTTTGGCTAATGATTCATTGTGTGTTACAAGCACAAATGTTTGCTTATAGGTATCTCTTAGCTTAAAAAAAAGCTGATGCAGCACTTGTGCACTTTCTGAATCGAGATTACCGCTCGGTTCGTCTGCAAATACCACAGCAGGTTTATTGATTAAAGCCCTCGCAACAGCAACCCTTTGTTGCTCCCCACCAGACAAGGCGTCTGGTTTGTGGTGTATTCTGTCTAAAAGCCCAAGAAAACTAAGTAGCTCAGTAGCGTCTTTTGTAGCTTGTTCTTTAGAGGCACCATGAATATATGCAGGAATACACACATTTTCAATGGCTGTAAACTCTGGGAGTAATTGATGAAATTGAAAAATAAAGCCTATGTTTTTATTTCTGAATGCGGCCAGTTCTTTTGCGTTTAACAGTGGAACATTTTTGTGATTTATTTCAATAACGACATCCTTATTGCTTGGCTGTTCTAAGGTTCCTAATATTTGTAATAGCGTTGTTTTTCCCGCACCAGAGGCACCAACAATAGCCACTATTTCTCCTTCATTAATATGGATGTTCACCCCTTTGAGAACTTCAAGTTCTCCATATGATTTTCGAATATTATTCGCTTTGATCATCTAAAAGTATTTCTGTATTTAAAAAGTAAATATAAGGATTCAGACGGTCTCCAGTTTATTCTTGAGAAATTTATAGTAATGGGATGATTATTTTATTGTAAATTTGTTTATTGTTACAATAAAAATATTAAACAAAAATAATGTCCTATACCCATTTAGATTCATACGACGCACCCATTACTGAAAGTGTTAAAAAAAATTACGACCACATATTAAATGCCATAGGCGAGGACCCTTCTAGAGAGGGTTTGTTAAAAACACCTGAGAGAGCTGCTAAAGCAATGCAGTTTTTGACACAAGGTTATGATCAAGATCCTGAGGCAATTTTAAGAGGTGCAATGTTTAAAGAAGATTATGACGACATGGTGATTATCAAGGACATTGAACTGTATTCGATGTGTGAACACCATATGCTACCTTTTTTTGGTAAAGCTCACATTGCTTACATACCAAATGGACATATTGTTGGTTTGAGCAAAATTCCAAGAATAGTAGATGTTTTCGCAAGGCGCCTTCAAGTGCAAGAGCGTTTAACCCATGATATTTTAGAGTGCATTAATACAACGCTAGATCCTAAAGGTGTAGCGGTTGTTATAGAAGCCTCTCATATGTGTATGATGATGAGAGGGGTACAAAAGCAAAACTCTGTTACAACAACTTCTGGATTCAGAGGGCTTTTCGAAAAAACAGCTACGAGAAACGAATTCATGAAATTGATTAGCAGTAGTCTGTCTTAAAAATGACAGGAGCGTTATCAATGATTTTTCAGAGATACTGGTGAAACATTGTTTGGATTTCTTAAAAATGAATAAGT
>CAKZOR010000002.1 GCA_937136755.1 uncultured Flavobacteriaceae bacterium
AATAGGGTAGAGGGTCTCATTGATCAAAGTAGATTTACCAGATCCAGACACCCCAGACACCCCAATCATGCATCCCAACGGTAGTTTAAGGGTCACGTTTTTTAAATTATTTCCTGTGCAGCCCTCTAGAACAATGGATCTACCATTTCCTTTTCTTCTAATTTTTGGAATTTCAATACGCATTTGATTGTTGAGAAAAGCAGCTGTTAGGGTCTGTTCCTTTAACAGTGCTGCTGGAGTTCCTTGAGTGAGTATTTCCCCACCGTTTTTTCCTGCTTTTGGCCCAATATCAATGACATGATCTGCACATAGGATCATGTCCTTATCGTGTTCCACTACTAACACAGAATTGCCTATATCTCTGAGGGATTCTAAGGATTTTATCAGTCGCTCGTTATCTCGCTGATGCAGCCCTATACTGGGCTCATCTAAAATATACAATACCCCAACCAATTGAGAGCCTATTTGAGTGGCCAGTCTTATGCGCTGTGCTTCGCCCCCAGAAAGTGATTTAGAGGGCCTATTTAGACTTAAGTATTCGAGTCCAACGTCTAGCAAAAACTGTAGCCTAACCTTGATTTCTTTTATTATTTCCTGCGCTATAATCGCTTGGTCTCCTTCTAAGTTTTTAGAGAGCTTTTCAAAGAAAAGATACAGCTGTCCAATGTCCATTTGGGAGAGCTCAGCAATGTGTAAACCGGCTATTTTGAATTGTAGCGTAGTCTCTAAGAGTCTATTACCGTTGCAACTTTCACAACTAATTTTATCCATAAAATCTTTAGCCCAACGCTTTAATGAGGTCGTATTAGCTTGGGTAAATTGATTTTGAATAAATACAGCAATTCCCTCAAAATCTATTTGATAGTTTCTCTCAACACCAAGGGCTTTTGAAGTTACCGTAAACTGGTCTTGCCCACCATTTATAAGTATTTCTATGGCTTCTTGAGGTATTTTTTTAAGAGGTGTTTCCAAGTCAAACCCATGTCTTTGCGCAATGAGTTCTATTTGCTTGAAAGCCCAGGAACTCTTATATGGACCCAATGGAGCAATACCTCCTTCTCTTATGCTCAGATTTAAGTCTGGAAATATTTTATTTGTATTGACTTTGTGAGTAACTCCTAGGCCCTGGCAGCTGGGACACATACCTTTTGGGGAATTAAATGAAAAAGTATTTGGCTCAGGAATAGGGTAGGAGATTCCACTGCTCGGGCACATGAGGTCCCTGGAAAAATAACGCGCTTTCTTCTCACCAGGTTCTAAGACCATGAGCACATTTTTTCCCTGGTCCATGGCTGTTTTTATACTCTCACTGAGTCTTTTTTTAGTACTTTCCTTAGTGTCTATCGAAAGACGATCAATCACTATTTCAATATCATGGGTTTTATACCTATCTACTTTCATTCCAGGCTGAAGATCAAGTATTACCCCGTCTACACGAACTTTAACGAAACCTTGCTTGCTAATTTGCTCAAAGAGCTCTCTGTAATGCCCTTTTCTCGATTTAATGATCGGAGCCAAAACACTGATTTTTTTACCCTCGTAATCCCTTTGAATTAGGTCTTGGATTTGAATGTCTGTGTATTGCACCATTTTTTCTCCCGTTTCATAAGAGTAGGCGTCGGAAGCTCTGGCAAATAAGAGTCTCAGAAAATCGTACACTTCTGTAATGGTGCCTACTGTAGATCTAGGAGATTTAGAAGTAGTCTTTTGTTCAATAGCAATCACTGGAGAAAGTCCGTCAATTTTATCTACTTCTGGTCTTTCTAAGCCTCCCAAGAATTGTCTTGCATAGGCAGAAAATGTTTCAATATACCTTCTTTGACCTTCTGCGTATATGGTGTCAAAGGCTAGTGAAGATTTACCACTACCGGATAGACCGGTAATGACCACTAGTTTTTCTCTGGGAATATTAATGTCTATATTTTTGAGGTTGTGGGCTCTAGCTCCTTTTACCTCTATAAAATTTAAGGCTTTATTCATTTTTCATAGCAAAAGGGCAAGGTACAATTTTGACCTCAATTTAGCACCCATACACAAAAGCTATTTATAGACAAATTCGTTAAAATATTTATAATATTTTAGGGCACATATAAATATTTTAGGAAAATATCCTAATATATATTTGGAATATTTCCAACAAATAATTAAGTTTGTTTGTCTTTGATTAAGGTAAGGGTAAGCCAAATCGATAAGAGAAGACCATTGAACTTTTATCAACTTTCTTTAATACCCGTTTATATGGACATTGATCGTTTTATATCACTTAGAAAATCTTTGGGATACACCCAAAAAACTTTTGCGGCTTGTTTGGGAATACCCAATACCACAGCAGACATTGAACGTGGAAAAACAAAACTATCTGGAAAAATTGTGGTGGAACTCATTAAACAATTTCAGGTAAACCCACTTTGGATTTATGGAGAAAGCAATGTACAATTCATAAAAAACACCGTTGTAAGTACCATTCCAAAAGTGGTCACAATAGACGCAGAGGGAAATGACAATATGGTATTGGTCAATGCGAAAGCAGCAGCTGGCTACCCACAAAATATAAGTGATAGCAGCTGGTATAAGCAGTTGCCAGCTTTTGATTTACCCATTCCAGAATTCAGAAATGCTACTTATAGGGGGTTTCAAGTAGAGGGTGATTCTATGTTACCTAACCTCAGACCCAAAGAATGGGTGCTGGCAAAATCTATTGAGAGTATAGATCATATTAGTCCCAATAAAATTTATGTGGTGGTATTATATGACTCTGTAATGGTTAAAAAAATCCAACGACATTCTTCTGGCAACTACCTGAGTTTAATTTCAATCAATGAATCTTACGAACCTTATGAAATAAGTTCAGATCAAATACAAGAGATTTGGCAGGTGAGCAGTAAAATTAGTTTTGGCGTAGAAGAGCCTGCAGACAATGGACTTTTAAGACAACTACAAGCGTCTATGGAAGATTTAAAAAAACAACTTCACTTGGCTAGCTTATCCAATAATAAGGGCGTAGCCTAGTTGAAATTTAAAAACCTACAGCAGCATCGTCTCCTCTAGGATCTGCACCTGCTTCTAATTGACCATTTTCAAGCACCCTAATAGCGTCTACTTTTCCTATAATTCTAGTGCGCTCTTCATTGATTAAGTAGCCCTTTTCTTTAAGCGTAGAAAGGGTATTTTTAGAAAAGCCTTCTGGTTCAAAAATAACCGTGTCTGGAAGCCATTGGTGGTGAAATCTGGGCGCGTTCACTGCATCTTGCATGGAGAGTCCGTGTTCATAAGCATTGAGAATGGTTTGGGCTACAGCTGTAATAATAGTGGACCCTCCAGGAGTCCCTACCACCAACCATAATTTACCTTCTTTCTCTACGATAGTAGGTGTCATGCTGCTGAGCATTCGCTTACCAGGAGCAATGCTATTGGCTTCTGCACCAATGAGCCCAAACATATTTGGTACGCCAGCTTTAGCAGAAAAATCATCCATTTCATTGTTAAAGAAAAAGCCCAATTCCTCTGAATAAAGTTTAGAACCAAAAGCCCCATTTAAAGTGGTTGTAACGGAAACCGCATTGCCATCTTGATCTACAATAGAGTAGTGGGTAGTTTCTTCGCTTTCCATAATTTGAATAGCTCCATGAGATACCTCAGAAGACAGCGTGGCTTTGTCAAAGGAGAAATTACTCATACGCTCTTTTAAATAAGCGTCACTCAATAGTACATCTAATGGTATTGGACTGAAGTCAGGGTCTCCCAAAAAGAAATTCCTGTCTGCATAAGCTCGCCTAGAAGCCTCCGTAAATAGTTGTATGGATTGAGGGGAGTTGTGGCCAAAATCCTTCATATTATAAGGTTCTATCATTTTAAAAATCTGATGCATTGTAACGCCTCCACTACTGGGAGGGCTCATAGAAATGATTCTGAGGTCTTTGTAATTAAATATGACAGGTTGCCTCCACACCGCTTCATAATTGGCTAAATCTTCCCGAGTGATGAATCCACCTCTTTCTTGAATAAAAGCAGCTATTTTTTCTGCCATTTCCCCTTCGTAAAAAGCTTTTCTCCCACCTTTAGCAATAGCAGCTAGTGTTGTGGCTAAAGCGGGGTATTTTATAGTGTCTCCAGCAACATAATGTTGTGCAAACAAAGACTGTTCGCCACTAATTTTGGCAATAATCTCCCGTTGGCTAGCCATTGATTTGGCTTGCTTTTCTGTAACAACCACCCCTTTTTTGGCTAGGGCAATTACTGGAGCTAAAATTTCATCAAAGGGCAATGATCCCATCTTTGCATGTACTTCCGTTATTCCAGCAATGGTTCCAGGAACTCCTACAGCGGTAGCACCCAAAGTACTCATTCCAGGAATGACATTTCCCGCTTCATCTAGGTACAAATCTCTGTGTGCACTGGCTGGTGCTTTTTCTCTGTAGTCAATACTACCTACATCTCCATTGGCTTTTCTATAGACCATAAAACCTCCTCCTCCAAGATTACCAGCAAAAGGATACGCAACGGCAAGGGCCAGCTCTGTAGCGACCATTGCGTCAAAAGCATTACCTCCTTTAGCTAAAATAGCACTCCCTATAGCAGAGGCTTCTTGTCTAGCAGACACCACCATAGCATTTTTAGTGACCAATCCACTGGGTGGAGTTTCTGTTTTACAACAGAGGTTTAAAAGTAAAACAGCTAATAATAGGGGTGATTTTAAATATGACTTCATAGTATGGTGGTTGATATAAATTTATTTGAGGGTGTCAAAACTTGCTTTTGAAAAGATAATCAATTCTTTGAAAAAAGTGTCAAAATCATTTTCAAAATCTGTGTAATGCATTACTAAGTCTTTACTGGCCTCATCTAATTTTGCGCTAAACTTTGTGCGTCGCTGCATTCCTTTTAGAATCTGGTCAATACCTTCAATTTTTTTATAGGCCACCAACCAATTCTGCTTTTTCATATAGGGAAAAAGATGCTGGGTTTTTAAAGGCAATTCCTCAAAATGATTGTCTAAAAGTGTGTAAAAATCTTGGGCAAATACCTCCAGAGGTACACTGTGGTAGTTGGCCCATTTAACGGCAAGAAAATGGTCGTAAAAAATATCGACAATGACCCTGCTATAATGGCCGTGTACTTTGAAAATTCTCTTACAACTTTTTTTAAAAATAGGATGTTGGTCTGTAAATTCATCAATGGCTCTGTGCAGCATAACACCTTTTTGGAAATCTGTAGGGAAATGTTCCAACCGTTGTCTTTTTAGGCCGTCTGCCATAAAATTACCAATACTGATTCCCGGGTGGTCGAACGACAAATAGATATGGGCTAGAAAATTCAAAAACGATACTTTAAAGATGGTAGGCCACTAATTTACAAATTGCCCGTTGCAAAACCCAAAGCAGGTCTTATATTTGTCGTATAAATAATTCACATGACACTGATTAAATCTATATCTGGTATAAGAGGTACTATTGGAGGTGCTGCTTCAGAAAATTTAACCCCCTTAGACGTGGTTAAATTTACAGCGGCTTATGCTACTATACTCATAGAATCACACAAAAATAAAAAGATACATGTTGTGGTAGGAAGGGATGCTAGGATCTCAGGTCCTATGGTGCAGTCTTTGGTACAAGCCACCCTTGTTGGAATGGGCGTAAATGTTATAGATTTGGATCTTTCCACCACACCCACTGTAGCTATAGCGGTGCCATTAAAAGCTGCTCAAGGGGGAATAATTCTCACAGCGAGTCACAATCCTAAACAGTGGAATGCACTAAAATTGCTCAAT
>CAKZOR010000003.1 GCA_937136755.1 uncultured Flavobacteriaceae bacterium
GAATTCTTATAAGCCCCCAAAGAGCCACTACAATATATATAAGGTCTCCTAGGGATAGGGGAAAACGCCCCAGTACAAATCTCAATCCCTCTGACCAATATACATAAAAGCCTCTGCTGTAGTAGGTTTCAATAAGCGCAGGGTAGTCACTGACCCATTGCACTAAATAATACAAGGGTAGAAATGAAAAGGCTAAGAGCCAACGACCAATCTTGGGAAAATCCATAGGTTAAAAGTACATTTTTATTTAGGAAAACGATATTTGTATAAAATGCATTTACTTAAAATTCTGCTCCCTGAGATCTATTAAACCTCTTTGGTTTTCCCTAACTTCGCTCAAAAATATTTTATGAGTGAGCACAGCTTAATATCTGCCTTAGAACCTCGTTTACTGTGGCAATCTTTTGTGGCCTTGAATGAGGTGCCCAGGCCCTCAAAAAAAGAGGAGCGGGTCATTGCCTTTATGTTGGATTTTGCCAAATCTTTAAATTTGGCGGTAGATCAGGATGCAGTGGGTAACATTCGGGTACTAAAGCCTGCCACCCCTGGTCTAGAATCTTTGCCCGTAGTGACCTTGCAGTCTCATTTAGACATGGTACACCAAAAAAATAAGGAGACTGTTTTTGATTTTAACCATCAGGGCATTCAAATGTTTTTAGAGGGAGATTGGGTCAAAGCAAAAGGCACCACGCTGGGTGCAGACAACGGTATTGGAGTGGCCGCTATAATGGCTTTACTGCAATCTACAGATATCCCACACGGACCTTTAGAAGCCCTCTTTACAGTAGATGAAGAAACTGGAATGACAGGAGCCAAGGGGCTGGCAGAAAATTGGCTTAGCGGAAAGTACCTCTTAAATTTAGATACAGAAGACGACGACGAAATTTCCATGGGTTGCGCTGGAGGAATAGACATTACCATTAGCGCCTCTTTTGAGACAGTTGCTATGGGGATTGACCTGGTTCCTTTTCAACTTAAAATTGCCGGTTTACAAGGGGGACACAGTGGTATGGATATTCACAAAGGTTTTGGAAATGCGAACCTCATAGCCAATGACTTATTGGTGTCTTTTTCAGAGAAGTTTAGTGTGCAATTGGTTTCCATTAATGGCGGGAGTCTTAGAAATGCCATTCCTCGTGAGAGCATTCTTTCTTTTGTAGTACCTCAAAGTCAAAGGGCCTCTTTAGAAGCCTTTGCTGCTGTACAAATTCATGAGGCTATTAAGTCTTTTGCTGAGGTAGAGCAAGATTTAAATATCTTGTTGACCGCTAAAGACGCTACAGAACATTTGGGCATGTCTGTCTCAGACACCCAAGCACTTTGCAAACAGATTAAAGGTATTCACCATGGGGTCTACCAATGGAGTGCTTCGGTTCCAGATCTAGTAGAGACTTCTAATAATGTGGCATGTGTAACCCTTTCAAAAGGGGTACTAGAGATAGCTTGTTTGTGCAGGTCTGCAGTGGAGCGTGCTAAGATGGATCTGGCCCATAAAATTAAAGATGGTTTTGATTCTGAAGTATTTGAAGTGAAATTCTCAGGAGACTATCCTGGTTGGGCACCCAACGTAAACAGTAAATTGCTCAAAACAGCCTCTGGTTTATATGAATCTATGTTTCAAGAAACCCCTAGGGTAGTGGCTTGTCATGCCGGTTTGGAATGTGGTCTTTTAGGGGCTCATTACCCGGAAATGGACATGGTGAGTTTTGGCCCAAATATCAGGGGAGCACATTCTCCAGATGAAAAGGTTTCTGTGACTTCTGTCCAGAAATTTTGGGGCTATTTATGTCAATTACTCACACAGATTTCTTAAAAAAATCAAATAAAAAAGGGGGCTTTAGCCCCCTTTTTTTATCCTTTTTGGTAAATTATTCTACAATTTCAAGCTCAAAGAACAAGTTGGAATTTGGCGGAACAGCAGCGCCTCTTCCAGCACTTCCATAGCCTAAATGAGCAGGGATAAACACTCTGATTTTATCTCCAAAGTTCATACTTAACAGGCCTTCTCTAAACCCTGGAATTAATTGTGCGTCCTCTTTATAGTCCATTGGGAATGGGGCGTATCCACCTCCTGCTTTTCTGTTGGGGTCAAAGGTATTGTTGTCTTTAGCAATATCTTCTATATTGGTGTCAACAATGGTGCCGTTTTCTAAAAATCCAGCGTAGTATACATTTACTTTCTCTCCCATAGTTGGTTTAATACCATTGCCTTCTTTTATTTTGTAAATTCCCAATCCAGAAGCGGTAATTGTAGCCTTTGCTTTTTGAGCAGCAATTTCTTCTAAAAAGGCCGCTTTCTTGGCCATGTTTTCTTTTTCTGCAGCGGCAATTTCGTCAAAATAAGCAGCCATAACTTTATTGGCGTTAAATTTTCTAGCATCGGAACCATTCCTAATAATAGTCACCGTTTCCATTACAACAGGAGTATTTGGTTTGGTATTTGTAACCGGCACATTGGCTATGGAATCTACCACTTCAAGTCCTTCAATAACTTCACCAAAAACAGTGTGCACCCCGTCTAACCATGGAGTAGCTTGGTGGGTGATAAAAAATTGGCTCCCATTGGTGCTTGGACCTCCGTTGGCCATAGAGAGAACACCCATTTTGGAGTGGGTGAGGGTCTCGTCAAATTCATCTTTGAATTTATATCCAGGGTTCCCAGTACCGTTGCCTAGGTAGTCTCCACCTTGAATCATAAAATCTTTCATGACCCTATGGAAAGTTAAACCGTCGTAAAATTTCTTTCCTTTAAATTGCTCGTCTACAAAAGTATTGGTTCCCTCTGCTAATGACACAAAGTTGGCCACTGTAACGGGTGTTTTTTCTGCTTCTAGTTTCAGAACAATCTCTCCTTGAGCGGTCTTAATATTGGCGTAAATACCGTCTGCAAGATCTGGTCTTTGACTGGTTTTACAACTGGCTAATAGCAGCGCAAATAGAACGAGTATAGAGGTAGTTTTTTTCATTGTTATTGGATTTATTTTTCTAATTTATTTTTGTAATTGGGTAATAATGTTTTAAAGTGTGCGATGGTATTTTCTAAAGAGTCATCACTTCTACCTCCGGCAGCATTGTCGTGACCTCCACCGTTAAAATGAGCTCGAGCAAATTCATTGACAGAGAAACTTCCCTGAGACCTAAAAGAGATTTTAACTATTTTCTCCGCAGCATTTTCTATAAAAATTACTGCAAATACAATACCCTCAATACTGAGTCCATAATTTACTAAGCCTTCAGTATCTCCTTTTTTATAGTCGTATTGGTCCAGCTCTGCCTGGCTCAAATGAATTATTGCTGTGTGAAACTCTGGCAGTATCTCCATGTTTTTGAGTGCACAGCCCAATAAATGTATTTTGCTAGGGCTGTTGGTGTCATAAATAGCCCTGTGAATAGTCGCGTTTTGGGCACCTTTTTCTATAAGCGCAGCAGCTACTTTGTGCGTGGTAGCCGTAGTAGCGGCAAACTTAAAGGAACCTGTATCTGTTAGAATTCCTGTGTAGAGGCAGTTAGCTATTTCTGGGGTTATTTTGTCTAAGTCTCCCATGGATTCTATGAAGTGATAGATCATCTGACAAGTGGCACAAATGCTGGTATCTGAATAAGTGTAGTGCGCATAAGTATCTGGTTGTTGGTGGTGGTCTATCATAATAAATGTAGTCTTAAGACGCTCCAGATTAATTTGCATATCATAACCCACTCTAGAGAGGTGGTTAAAGTCTAAGGTAAAAACAAAAGAAGCCTCTTCCAGTGTTTTTATAGCCAGGTCTCTATCGCTCTCAAAATTTAATACGGTTTCAAAGCCCGGCATCCAGTGTAAAAATGAAGGGGCTTCATTCGGAGAAATTACTACTGCTTCGTGGCCTAGTTGTTTTAGGTAGTGATAAAGCGCAAGGGTAGAGCCAATAGCATCTCCGTCTGGATTTCTGTGAGGTATAATGGCTATTTTTTCTGGTGTGGCCAATGCACTTTTTAAGGCCTTATAATCTATTGTAATCATTGGCGTAAATATACAATTTTATCCTAGAGACTTTTGTTTGATTTGCTTAATTTTACCATTAAACAACTCATGTATGACGCCTAAATACTTCTTTCAAAGAGCTTCACTATTCTTGCTGATACTGATGTTTGTTAATTTTTTACAAGCCCAGCAGTCTCCCGGTTTTACAATCGCTTTTGGATCTTGCAATAGGACAGATCTGCCCAATAATCTATGGGACGACATTTACAATAGCCAGCCAAATCTTTTTATTTGGGGGGGAGACAATGTCTATGCAGATACAGCCAATATGAAAAAGCTTGCGGCCTTTTATAAGCAATTAAACGAGCAGCCAGGATACGTGAAAATCACTGCTGATATTCCAGTAATTGGCACTTGGGACGACCATGATTACGGCATGAATGACGGTGGCGTTCATTTCAAAGCCAAAGCCGCCAGTCAATCGGTATTCTTAGATTTTATGGGTGTGGCTAAAGACAGCCCTCGAAGAGAGCAAGAAGGTGTTTATTGGGCACACCATTACAAAACAGAAGACCTTTATATTAAGGTATTGGTTTTAGATACCCGATATTTCAGGTCAGACCTCACACCAGATAATGAAACTTCAAAGCGAAACAAGCCCAATCCTTACGGACAAGGGACTATGCTTGGAAATGCTCAGTGGGAATGGTTGGAAAATGAACTTCAGGATGCAGCGCCAGATGTTACCTTACTGGTGAGCAGTGTACAATTTTTATCTAATGAGCACGGTTTTGAATGCTGGGGAAACTTCCCTCATGAGGTAGATAAATTAGAGCAAATGCTAGTGAATGCGGCGACTCAGAACGTACTAATACTCTCTGGTGACCGTCATATCTCTGAGATTTCTAAAAAGCAAATTCCCGGATTGTCTTATCCATTAATAGATTTCACCTCAAGTGGTCTTACCCATGCTTACAGAAAGTTTAAGGGAGAGCCAAACCCTTACAGAACTTCAAAAGTGGTGTCAGAAGAGAGCTTTGGTTTGCTAGAGTTTTATGCAGCAGAGCGAAAATTAGTGATGAAAATGGTCACAGATGGAGGCCTCACGGCCGATGCCTTTGAAATGCATTTTTAAAAACATCTCTTAGCTTTTATTGTTGTTGTCATAAAAAAAGCAGTATTTTCGCAAAAAATTTTTAAGATGATTCAAAACAGAACCTTTACCATGATTAAGCCAGATGCAGTAGCTAACGGACATATTGGTGGTATTTTAGAAAAAATTACGGCAGCAGGTTTCAAAATTGTAGCCATGAAGTACACACAGTTGAGCCTTCGTGACGCACAAGCTTTTTATTCAGTACATTCTGAGAGACCATTTTTCGGTGAATTGGTTGAATTCATGTCTTCTGGTCCTATTGTTGCAGCTATATTAGAAAAAGACAATGCTGTAGAAGATTTTAGAGCACTTATTGGCGCTACAAATCCTGAAGAAGCTGCAGAAGGTACGATTAGAAAAATATACGCGACTTCTATTGGAGAAAATGCGGTTCACGGATCTGATAGTGATGAGAACGCAGCGATTGAAGGTGCTTTCCACTTTGCAGGAAGAGAGATTTTCTAAGCAGTATATTAATACCATAGCTTATTACTAAAAAAAGGCGGCCCTAAGGGCCGCCTTTTTTGATTTAAAAAATAGATGAATTGATCTTTTATACCTCATTTATCTATTATTTAAGCAAAATTCATGTGCAAATGTTAAAAAAAGTGTAGTTCATCGAAAAAACATGTAGTTAATCGATTTTGTTTTATAAATAATCAATTGTGCATTAACTTGAAAACGTTATGCCAATATTGCCTACCAAATATATAACTAACAACTATTATATTGATTTTAAAGTTTAATAAAATAAGCTATGTGCACTTAACCAAAATCTGCCCTAAAAAGGGTAACTAAATATTCATTAAGTAATAACAAAATAGGTATTTGCGTACTAGTACGTTTAGCCCTTAGTTGTACCACATAAAAGTAAAAATAACGGTCGAAAACGGACTGACCATCCAAAATCGGAAAATGTGAAAGTTGAAACCGAAATAAAAGAAAAATTAAACCGAGTTAATTGAGAATCAAAAGAGTAGAAATTATTAATAAAAAATCAATTAAAATAATAATATTATGAATATTCTAAACAAATTTCGAAAACCATATTTTGCATTACTTTTAGCTTCATTAGTTTTATTTGTTTCGTGCAGTCAATATGACACATACACGGTTAAAAACAGACTTGATGCTCAGACCATCGCACAATTAAAACAAGCAACGATTGAATTTGTCAATAATGCTAAAAATAATCCTCAAAGCTTTAATAAAACATCAGAAGAAAATTATGCAGGAATTGAAGATATTCTAATAAATGAAGCTTTATCAACTTATGTTGATAATAATCTAGAGCTTTATAAAGAAAACGTCGTTAATTTTTCTGAATGGAATAATGACCAATTGATTGCAATAGAGGCAATTTTTATAGTTTTAGAGACAATAAAGGATAATTTCACAGAAGAAGATGCAGCAAAAATCAATCAAACCATGTCGAAAGAAGCTTCTAAAACTGGTGGAGCTTGGTGGGCTCCACTTGGTTTATGGGGTGTCTGTACTGTTGTTGGTCTTTTAACAGCAGGAATTGCAGGAATCGCCTGTGCAGGATTGGTAGCAGCTAGAGTTTCATATTTAAACTATCAAAATAAATAATCATGCTAGATAAATATTTTAAAAATATATGGACATTAGAATGGAAAGACAATGTATCACTTACAAAAAGACTTTTGATTATGTTAATTTTGCTAAGTCCATTTTTATTGTTTTTCATCTATATTATTTTGTTCTAAATATAAATAACGTGGCATAACACAGTAAAAAAATGGCAGTTAAGCGCAAACTATGGGGAGCTAAAAAAATCCACTAACTGTTTTAAAACAATTTTGTAGCTGAACTTATTCCAACTGAAATGACAGTTCACAATATCCTTAAAAAACAGGGTTTAGTAAAGCCTCAAAAACGTTTGAGACGAGTTAAACTCATCCACCCTAATTTTGACCTAAAAGAGTGCAACAAAGTTTGGAGTAAAGACGATAAAGCTATTTTCTTAGCTTGTACAACCGTTACACTATCTAAGGATAATTTTTTGAATCATATCTTTTCCAAGTAGTTCATTGAGCATATGAATGATTTTGGACTTACCGTGACTGAGTTCTTCTCTCAATACGGCTGAGCTTAAAAAAACATATAGGGTAGTGCCCTCTAAACGAACTTCATTGGTATAGGAGTTTACGCCGCTTCCCATACATTGCACCCAGGCGTCTTTTGCGTTTACCTTGTCTAAACCCTTTTCAAGTTTATTTTCTGAGATAAAACCAGCTAAGGCTTCTTTTAAAAGTTGGGGACTGTCTTTCCTACTCATCGCTTATATTAATGGGTTCATAACGTTTGTAGTAATATCGCACTTGACCTTGATCTTTAACAGCATATTCAAGGCTATCTAATTCCAGTAGGCTTAGAGTGCTGTTCATATCTCCCTCAAAATGCATTTCCCAGACCTCATTTTTTAAGAGGAATTTAAATTGGGCTGCTTTGTTAGAGGTTTGGTATCGGCCGTCTAGGCCAGGCTTCATTTTTTTAATATAGCCTTGAAGCCCCTCTATATGGATATAATCTACGGTTGTATTTACGGTATAGGGCTTTGTGTACCCATCTGGAAAGACCACTTCTGAAATCTCCCAATAGCCTTCCAATTGACTTATTTCGCCCTCTTTAATAGAGGATTTACAAGCTGTAATGACCGTTAAAAGTAAGAAGAGATACAGTTGTTTTTGCATGGTTTAAAGGTAGTTATTTATGCTAAAGAAATTAGTGCATAGGGGTGCTGAGTTGTTTTTAAAACTGCTTCAGTCCGGTCTGCATGGGTGTCGCTAATAAAAATTTGCCCATAGGCATGGTCATTTACTAGCCCCAATAATTGTGATACTCTTTGGGCGTCTAATTTATCAAAAATGTCGTCTAAGAGTAAGATGGGTGTGGTATTTGACTTTTCTTTAATAAAGTGAAATTGGGCGAGTTTTAAAGCGATTAGAAAAGATTTCTGTTGTCCCTGACTTCCGAATTTTTTTATGGGGTGTCCTTCTAATTCAAATTGTAGGTCGTCTTTATGAATGCCTACGGAGGTGTATTGTAAGGCCCTGTCTCTAGAGAGGTTTTGAACTAATAAAGCCTCTAAAGCCCCTTGGTCTAAATCACTTGAATACGATATAGTTACTGATTCATTTCCTCCAGAAATTGCCTGGTGTTGGGATTGAAAAATGGGGATAAATTGTGTTAAAAACGCCTTTCTTTTTTCGTAAATTGGTTGGGCTAATTGGGACAATTGACTGTTGTAAACGCTAAGCGTTTCCAGGTCAAAAGTTTGGTTTGCGGCAAAATATTTGAGCAGTGCATTTCTTTGAGAAAGCACTTTCTGATAGTTTAATAGGCTGTTTAGATAGTTTTTATCTGATTGAGAAATAACTCCATCAATAAACTTTCTTCTGGTTTCGCTCCCTTCTGTAATAAGGTCCCTGTCTGCTGGAGAAATCATGACTAATGGCATAAATCCTATGTGGTCTGCGAGTTTTTCATAGACTTTTCCATTTCTCTTAACAACCTTTTTAGCCCCCTTTTTCATGCTGCAAATGAGCTTTTCAGATTTTTCTTCTTTCTCCAGAAGAGCATCTATGACAAAAAAGTCTTCTCCGTGTCTGATGTTTTGAGAACTGATGGGATTAAAGTAACTTTTACCAAATGACAAGTGGTAAATAGCATCCAAGACATTGGTCTTGCCAATGCCGTTGGCCCCAACAATGCAATTCATTTTAGGGTTAAAGGTGAAATCACGTTGGTTGAAATTCTTGTAGTTGAGTAAGGAAAGTTGTTTTAAAACCATTGAAAATGCTTAGCTGAATGGGTGCTTTTGGTATTTATGTGCAAATTATTCAAAAATAACGAATAAATAGGCTTTTCAATTTAGATAAAAACTTTATTTTTGCCCCACTAAATATAGATTATGGCTACTTATAACAAGCGCGGATATAAAGGTAAAGATGTTCAAGAGACTGAGCAGTTACAAAAAGAAAATAGTACAACAGCTGAGGTTTTCTCAAGCCTAGATGAAGGTGCTTCAAAAACAGAAGCTTGGGTTGCAGCGAATCAGACCTATATTTTGGGAGTGATTGGTGCTGTTGCATTAGCGGTTTTAGGATATTTAGGTTATGTGCAATTTGTGCAGAAGCCTCAAGAGGCTACCGCAGCCAACGAATTATTTTACCCACAACAATATTTTGATCAGGCTATTAACGCCACACAATCAAAAGATTCTCTTTTTCAGTTGGCCTTAGATGGTGCAGAAGGTAAATACGGTCTTTTAGATATTACACAAGAATACGCTGGTACTAAAGCGGCTAATTTAGCCCATTACGCTGCAGGAATTTCTTTGTTAAACCTGCAAAAGTACCCAGAAGCTATAGCTGAATTAGAGCAATTCTCATCAGATGACGCTGTACTTGGTGCATTGGCGAAAGGAGCTATTGGAGACGCTTTTATGCAGTTAGAACAAACTTCAGAGGCGCTTTCTTACTACCAAAGTGCTTTAGGACATAGCGACAATGAGTTCACCACGCCTAAATTTTTGCATAAAGCTGCTGTAGCTGCAGCGGCACTAGGTCAAAAAGAAAAGGCCGCCACGTATATAGCTCAAATTAAAACAGATTTTCCAAATGCATTAGAAGCGGCAAGTGCAGATGCCTTGTTAGGACTAATGAACGGAGACAAATAATGGCTACCGCGCTTAGCAATTTATCCGATTACAACGCAGAAGACGTTCCCAATGCCAATGGACTGAGAATTGGTTTGATAGTGTCTCAATGGAATAAGGAAATTACTCACGCCCTGTACAAAGGAGCTGTAGAAACCTTAATTTCTCATGGTGTTAAAGACCAAGACATTATTACATTCCATGTGCCTGGAAGTTTTGAATTGCCCTTTGGCGCTTCTAAAATGATCGATAAACACGCCCCAGATGCAGTTATTGTGATTGGGAGTGTCATTCAAGGAGAAACCAAACACTTTGATTTTGTTTGCCAGGCTACCGCTCAAGGAGTGATGGATTTAAATATTCAAACCCAAACGCCTGTTATTTTTTGTGTCTTAACAGACAATACTTTGCAGCAAGCACAGGACAGGTCTGGTGGGAAGCACGGCAATAAAGGGGTAGAAGCCGCTGTGGCAGCCATTCAAATGGCTACTTTATCTTAAGCGGACTAATTGTTTTTAACTACTCCAATTACGTGCTTTCTTGTGAGTACTTGAAGCTTTTCGCGGCTGAAAGTAATGGTTTTAGAGTTGGTTTAATCTTCTGACAATGCCTGTATATTCCCTTTGTTGTTTCAAGAATTGTTAACAATTTTGCGACTTTTTACTTAGTCTAGGGGCTATTTTTTCCTATTTTTGAAAGAAGCATGCCATTATGAAACTACCCACTTTATTTAAACAAAATCGCAATAAATCTTACGGTTATTCTCCGCGTTATTACAATGAACGGAAAGAGCGTATAGAAAGGCTTAAAAGGGAAAAGGAAGCTTCTACAGCAGATCAGAGTCTCTTTAGAACCTCTGGGCCAAAATCCTTTAGAGAAGACTGGCGTAGGCAAAAAAGTCTTGCGATGGAAAAAAACAGAAGGATTCGTTTGGCAGTGATTTTTGTCTTTTTATTATTGGCCTTTTACACCGCCGTTCAAATGGGTGGATTAGATATTATATTATAATGACCCAAATTATTAAGCGATTAGAGGCTCATGTGGCCAATCAAATTGCGGCTGGAGAAGTTGTTCAAAGACCTGCTTCATTGGTGAAGGAATTACTCGAAAATGCCGTAGACGCTGGAGCAACTGAAATTTCCCTTCATATTAAAGAAGGGGGAAAACTTTTGGTTCAAGTCATAGACAATGGAGAAGGAATGTCTGCCCAGGATGCTGAATTGTGTTTTGAGCGTCATGCTACGTCTAAATTGCAAAAGGCAGAAGATCTGTTTAATATTCAAACTAAAGGATTTAGGGGAGAAGCTTTGGCTTCTATCGCTGCAATTGCTCAGCTTGTTATGAAAACTAGGACCCAGGAGATGGAATTGGGTAGGGAAATTCATATTGCTGCAGGTAAATTGGAAGAAAATAAAGAAGTGGTTACTCCTAAAGGAACCAGTTTTGCGGTTAATAATTTATTTTACAATATTCCCGCTAGGCGTAATTTCTTGAAATCTAAGCAAGTGGAACAGCGGCATATTACCGATGAATTCCACAGATTGGCGCTGGTGCATCCTGGAATAAAATTTTCGTATTTCGCAGATGGCGCACCACTCTTTGTATTGCCTAGCACCAGTTTTAATCAAAGAATCGTTCAGATTTTTGGAAAAAAAATTCAAGATAAATTGGTTCCAGTTCAAGAGGAAACTCCCCAGCTAAAGATCAATGGGTTCGTGCTCAAACCCGAATCTGCCAAAAAGAGTAAGGGGACGCAGTTTTTCTTTGTAAATCAAAGATTTATAAAGAGTAGTTCACTGCATTTTGCTGTGTTAAACGCTTTTGAAGGCCTTATTGCTAATGGTGTACACCCAGGATATTTCCTGCAAATAGAGGTTGATCCTCAAACGATTGACATTAATATACATCCCACTAAAACTGAAATAAAATTTGAAGACGAACATACCTTGTTTGCCATTTTAAGATCTGCTATAAAGCATTCTTTGGGTCAATTTAATGTGGCTCCGGTCTTGGACTTTGAGAGAGACCCCAACTTGGACAATCCATATGACGCGCTAAAAAAACCTGCACCCATTCCACATATTTCTGTAGACGCTTCTTTCAATCCATTTGAGATTCAAGAGCAACCTACATCCTTAAAGCATAGCAGTCATAAATCACAAAGTTCGTTCGCAAGCAAAAGCCCCTTTTATCAAAAACCAACTTCATGGGAATCCCTTTATTCCAATATTGCCCATGACAGTAATGAGATGAATATTTTAGAACCTTCTGATTCTTTTAATGAAGTGTCCCAAGGTTCAAATAATCTATATGTAGAGGAATCACAGATGCAAGCAGGTTTTTTTGACGCTCAGATGCCGTCAAAATCTGCTCATAACTGCTTTCAATTAGGGAGAAAGTATCTGGTGAGTTCTACCAAATCTGGACTATTAGTGATTCATCAGTCAAGGGCACACCAAAGAGTCTTATACGAGCGTTTTTTAACCAATTTCACTCACCAAGAAGCCGCCAGTCAACAGCTTTTATTTCCCAAAGAGCTTTCATTTAGCATACCTGAAATTAAGCGCCTAAAAGAGTTAATGTCTCCACTACATTCATTGGGTTTCAATATGGAAATAAAAGATAATGAAACCCTGTCTATTAGCGGTATTCCCATAGTACTCCAGGAAAAAGATGTATCACAAGTCATTGAGGACTTTTTGAGCACCTATGAGGCTGGACATCTCGGAGACCATTTCTCACAGACAGATATATTGGCTAAGGCCTTAGCTAAAAGCATGGGCATAAAGACAGGCGACGTTTTGGAGTTGCCAGAGCAATTAAACCTTATAGATGAACTATTTGCTTGTAAAGAATTTTTGACTTCTCCCTTTGGAAAGTCCGTAATGACCAATTTGCAACAAACAGATCTAGATTTAAAATTTTTATAATGGGAAGGATTAGTGATACCGTAAAGCATTTGATTATAATCAATGTCATCTTTTTTATTGCCACTCAGTTGTACGGAGATGTTTTATATCAATGGTTTTCTCTTTGGTATTTTGGGAATGACAACTTCTCTTTTTGGCAAGTGCTTACGCATATGTTTATGCATGGAGGTTTTATGCATTTGTTTTTTAATATGTATGCACTTTGGGCTTTTGGTTCGCCTTTAGAGTTTAAATGGGGAAAACAGAAGTTTTTGTTTTTTTATATTTCAGCAGGTATTGGAGCTACGCTAATACATTCTGGTGTTAATTATTTGTATTTACAGCAAGGATTAGACGCTTTAGTGGCCAATGGAATAGCATCCGATTCCGTCATGGATGTGATACGCCAGGGACAATACAGTCCGGCTTGGTATGATTATGCTTCTAGGGGAACAATAGATAATATGCTTGCTGCTTTCTCTACCCCTGCAGTAGGTGCTTCAGGGGCTATTTATGGGGTTCTTGTTGCTTTTGGTATGGCCTATCCTAATTCTGAGCTATTTTTAATGTTCATTCCTGTGCCCATAAAAGCCAAGTATTTTATTCCTGTTTTAATTGGTCTAGATTTATTTTCTGGCGTAACAGGTTATAGTATTTTTGGTTCTGGTATTGCTCATTTTGCCCACGTTGGTGGGGCTATATTTGGATTTATAATGGCCTGGTATTGGAAAAAGAACGAGTTTGATAACCACAGATGGAATTGATATGTTAGGATCTAATTTTACCTATTGGTGGCAGCAAAGGGGCATACATGAAAAGTTAGCATTGAGTTGTGTTGCTTTTTATTTGTTTCAAACACTCCTCCCGTTTTTATTTGATTTTTCTGCAGCTAACTTTTTGTACTGGTTTTCCCTTCCAAGTAGTTTTTGGGGAATTTTAGAGAAACCATGGACCTTGGTGTCTTATGCTTTTTTTCATGCCAGCTTTTCGCACCTATTTTTTAATATGATCATGCTTTATTTCGGTGGGCAGTTGTTTTTGAATCTTTTTAATGCCAAACGTTTTTTAAACGTATACTTCCTAGGTTTAATTACAGGAGGTTTAGTCTTCTTGTTGAGTTATACTATTTTTCCCGTATTTAGTGGGAATGGAGCTAGTTTAATTGGAGCGTCTGCAGGAGTCACCGCTATTTTTATATTTATATGTGCTTATATGCCTTATCAGGAAGTAAGGGTGCTTTTCTTTAATATAAAGCTTTGGCAGCTTGGGGTATTTTTTATTTTAACAGACCTTATTCAAATTCCCAATGGCAATGCCGGAGGACACTTGGCTCATATTGGGGGTGGTATACTAGGTTTAGTATATGCCAATAAGCTCAAAGAGGGTCAAGATATAGGACGTTTTTTTGACGCTGTTCTCTCTTCATTATCCAAGGTGTTTACACGTACTAAATCACCCTTAAAGACGGCCTATAAAAATAACAAAAGTGCTTCAAGTAAAGGAGTTACAACAGCTTACAAGGAGCGAGAACAACAGAAAAAGATAGATGCTATTTTAGATAAGATCAGTCATTCGGGTTATGATTCACTGACAAAAGAGGAAAAAGATTATTTATTTAGCTCCGGAAAATCATAAGTAATTTTTATGTTAAAAAAGATCTTCAACGGTTTTGTGTTGCTACTCAATATAGGAGTGAGTGCACTCTTATTATTGGCTTGTCTTTTACCATATATCTCCGTTGCTTTGGTCCCTTCCATGTCTATTTTTAGCCTTTTTGTTCCTTTTTTAGTACTGGGAAATATATTGTTTTTGATCTATTGGATGCTACAATTTAAAAAGACCGTTTTTTTGCCCATTGTTTCGCTGGTAATAGCCTATTTTTTTATGGGTTCTTTTTTTCAATTTCGTGCAGAGCGTCCAATGCCTTCATCGAAAGACTTTTCAATAATGTCCTTCAATACAAGGCTTTTTAATAAGTATCAATGGAGTGATGATCCTTCCATTGGCAATCAAATAGTGGCATTTATTCAAAAGACTGATCCATCTGTTGTGTGTTTTCAAGAATTTGATGTTTCCATGAAGGAGCGTTTTATGAGCTATCCTCATACCTATATCAGTGCAAGTGATAATTCAAAACAAGCGGTGCAAGCTATTTTTTCTAAATTTCCTATTGTAGCAAAAGGCCTACTCCCTTTTACAAATAGCACGAATGCAACTATTTTCGTGGATCTTAAAATAAAAGGCGACACGGTCAGATTGTACAATGTTCATTTACAATCTCTAAGGGTTAAACCGGAGGCGGCAAGTTTAGAGGCGGGAACTAGAGAACGACTGTACAAAAGACTAAAGGTCTCTTTTGCCAAGCAGCAGGCGCAAGCAGACATTATTGCAAGCCACAAAAGTGATAGCCCCTACAAGGTAATCGTTGTAGGAGACTTTAATACCAATCAGTTTTCTAGTGTATATCATACCATCAAAGGAGATCTAACAGATAGTTTTACTTCCTTAGGGTCTGGTTATGGAAAAACTTTTGATTTTAAATACTTTCCTATGAGAATAGATTTTTTATTATCAGATCCAGGTTTCGAAATTGCTTACCACAAAAGTTTTCCTTTACACCTTTCGGATCATTTTCCAGTATTGGTGGCTTATCGCTTAGATTAAGCAATCCAAACTATCTGCCAGTATATGAAGGCATAAGGCAAAACCAATGATTTGGGTTTTTTGAATAAAGCAAAGTAAAATATAACACATGATAGCCACGCTGGAATGTAGTGGATGAAAAAATATACTGCAGCGTTCAGGGTCAAAAATAGGTGACGCCAAAAGATGGTCTACATCAATAAGAATAGCCCCCCAAAAAATGAAAAGCACTTGTTTAAATTTTGTAGGATAACCCCATTTTGCAATACCGATTGGGACTATAAAATGAGTGCCGTAATGAATTAAAAAAGACAGCACCTAAATAAGGGTATTTTTTAAAATAACCAATGCATTTGGGCCTTCATTAAACAATAGGTCAAGGATACTCAAGTTGGGAATAAAACCATGTCTATCTCCAAATACTTGTTGGTACTCAGGACTGTTAAAATCTTTTGGTGTTTTTGGATTTATAAGGTGCCTGTGGTCATTTGTACTTTGTGGCTCTTTTTCAAAAACAGTAGTGTAGTTTTCTGAAAATGGAATTTGTAAGCATTCACAGATTGTTTTAATAGCCGCTAAGTTATATGCTAATAAGAAATCATGAGACCCCGTAAATAACGGTTCTAAATCTTGCTCGTAATACTCAAAAAAAGGAGAGGTTCTATAAGCTGTTTGAAGGGTTCTCCAATGGGTGCGTTGCCAAGGCTGAGAATTGTCAATGGGTATTTGGTCGTAGCTGCGTCTGTGGGATAATTCTCCTTTCCCTTGAACAGGAATGGTCAAGGTGTGTTTGCCCCTGTCGTTGGTAACATACGCTCTATTTCTCAAGCTTTGTTTTTGATAATTCCCTGAAACTTCCCAAACAACCTCATGCTGAACCATTGCAGCAAAGCTTGCTATAGCAGGTAAGTAAGAGGGGAACAATAGAGTCTTTTTTGAAGTCATTTACGTTGTTATATATTTAGACTTTTCTTTTTTAGACTTTTTTTCTCTTTCTAAAAAAATCTACTCCAAACCAGAGGACTAAGGCAGCTAAAAACCATTTAAAATAAGATTGAGGGGTTCCTTCTCCACTAACAGTAGTAAAGACCCTGTCCCATCTAATCTTCCAATTTTTAATGCCATCATTAATACCATCTATACTCATCCAAATAAATATAGGTTTTCCAACAATGTGATCTTCAGGAACAAAACCCCAATACCTCGAATCTTCAGAGTTATGTCTATTGTCTCCCATCATCCAATAGTAATCTTGGGAAAAAGTATATTGGGTTGCTTTTTGGCCGTTTATAAAAATCTCATTCCCATTAATGTCTAATTCATTGCCTTCATAGTTGGTGATAATCTCCTTGTAAAAAGCAATATTTTGAAGGCTTAGGTCTACAGTATCTCCATTTGCTGGAATATATAAAGGGCCAAATTGATCTTCATTCCATGGTAGCGAAGGTTCATGGGGAAAAATTGCTGGATTGTATTGACCTTTTAAGGCCAATTGTTTTACAATAGAATCTATACCAGTTTGGGCGGCTAATTTTTCAGCTACCGCGTCTGAAAAAGTAGCCATTCTTTTCCGGTCAATAATTTCCGAGAGCGCCAGTCTTTGAGCGGCAATTACTTCTGAATCTATTCCACCGCTTTGGGTATATATTAAATAGCCTCCGTTGGGGTTGTTGTAGATTTGTGCACCTCCCTGTTGTAGCGCAGTAGCTTGTGTTTGTGTAAGATTTTGAGCAGTGTATTTTCTGCTAAATTCTGTAACACCACTTTCTATCAATGACCTTGAAGAGACTCCTTTACTCGCAAAAATGGTATGGGTATATTGGGTTTTTGCTCTAGAGGGAAGCTTGGTTTGAACCTCATTGATAAATACATATCCATCTTGAATACGCAAAAGATCACCAGGTATTCCAACACATCTCTTCACGTAATTAGATTTTTTATCAATAGGTTTGTCTACCCTAATATTAGAGGGGTCTCTAAAATAGCGAACCGTATCTGTTGGCCAGCTAAAAACGACAATATCATTCCGATGTACCTTTTGAAATCCAGGAAATCTGAAGTAGGGGAGTTGTGGTTTTTTAATATATGAAGGAGTTCCTAAAATAGGAAGCGTGTCATGAACCATTGGGGCCTGAAGGGGTGTCATTGGAGTTCTGGCGCCATAATGAAATTTACTGACCAATAAAAAGTCACCAATTAAGAGGGTTTTTTCTAATGATCCTGTGGGTATAACAAAGGGTTGTATAAAATAGGCATGCACCATACTTGCTGCTACAACTGCAAACACAACAGAGCTAACCCATTCACCCAATGCTGTTCCAGGATTTAAATCTCTCCCGCTCCGGTGTACAGGTTTTTCTGCATAATTTAAGTAAAACAAATAAAAACCAAGGCTTAATACGACTATCCAAGAATCTAATACAGATCTTTTGCCAAAGGTTCTTATGGTTTCTACCCAAATTACGGGTATCATTAATAGATTGATTACAGGTACAAACATTAAAACCACCCACCATGTAGGACGCTGAATAATACGCATTAAAACAACTGCATTATACACAGGAACTAAAGCCTCCCAAGATTTTCTCCCTGCTGCTTTGTACAATTTATAGGTACCTAAAAAATGTATTATTTGAAGCACTCCAAGTGCTAGTAACCATTGTGAACTATTCATTTGTTTGTTTTTTTAAGCCCTTAGGCCAATACATCTGACATATTAAAAATGCCTTTTTTATTTTGTATCCACTCTGCAGCAACCACTGCACCTAGTGCAAATCCTGCTCTGTTGTGAGCGATGTGTTTAATTTCAAGCCTGTCTATATCACTTGCATAGCTCACAATATGAGTGCCAGGAACCTCTCCCTCCCTTTTAGACGTGATAGGTAATTTATTTGTTACACTATCTCCAGAATTTTCCACAAGAGACCAATCTTCCAAAGCTCCCTGAGCAATAATACCCTCTGCTAGTGTAATGGCAGTGCCGCTGGGAGCGTCCAGTTTATGGATGTGGTGAATTTCTTCAATTGCTGCATGATATGCATGGGGTTTCATTAAAGCGGCCATTTGTTCATTTAATTTAAAAAACAAATTGACCCCTAAACTAAAGTTAGAGGCATAAATGAAAGCGGATTCTTGTTTTAAACAAGCAGTTTTAACTACTTCCATCTGATCCAACCAACCAGTAGTTCCACAAATCACTGGAACCCCTTTACTAAAGGCCATTAATATATTTGTTACAGCAGACTCGGGCGTTGAAAAGTCAATGGCAACCTGAGCTCCATTAAAATCATTTATGTCACCTCCTTCATGGGTCAATACAATTTCGTGTCCTCGGTCACTGGCAATCTCGGCAATCATTTTGCCCATTTTTCCGTAGCCTAAAAGTGCTATTTTCATATTAATATGTTATGGTCATTCCCATCCCAAAATAAGTGGTGTTGGTAATAGGTTCTAAATCTAAAAAAGGCTTGTACTCCACGCTTAACTGGTCGTTTACATTAAACTGTTTTAAGTGTGCGTTTACATTGGCATCTATGATATTTAAGGCGTATAAGCCTATGGTTACCACCAAGTATAGGTCTCGATCTTTTTGGTATCTCTCTTGCCCATCTTGTAAAGCCTTATCGGACAAATCTGGACTTCCAGGGACAATACCACTTTCATTGACGTCGTAAAATTCATCATTCATAAAGCCAGCACGCCTACTTTTAAATGCGTCTCTGTAGCGTCTGTACAAATTATCATTTACCTTAAAAACATAAGCGCTCCCACCAATAGCAGCATATACCAGGGGTACCTTCCAATATTTTTTATTGTAAAATTGACCTAGTCCAGGAAGTACTGCAGATAAAAAAGCAGCTCTGGCAGGCGCGAGGGGATTAATCTCTTTAGCCGGCCCACTGTCAAAGGACATTAGGCTACCTTTCTTTTTTTTGGGTGTTTTGTTCTGAAGTAATACAGGTGCTTGCAAGCTGTCCTGTTCTTGCACCTCTTGTGCATAAAATGTACTAGAGAGTCCAAAAAATAATATGACCGTTAAGAACTTAATCACCTAAGAGTGTTTTTTTAAGGGCTTCGTATTCTGCTTGATCTTTAAAGTGTAAGCTAATTTTTCCTGCGCCTTTGGCCGATGCCGCAATGGCTATCTTGACTTGAAATTTCTTCTGAAATTCAGTAGCATCTGCTTTAGCAAAAGAAGGTATTTTGCTTTCTGATGTAGGATTAGATTGGACCTTTGGTTGTTGGTACTTCCTGACCGCTTTTTCTGTATCTCTAACAGATAAGTGATTCTTGACAATTAATTCATATAATTTTATTTGGTCTTTTGTGTCACTAATGTTTACCAAAGCCCTTCCGTGACCCATACTCAAAAAACCATCTCTTATACCCGTTTGGACAATAGGGTCAAGTTTTAAAAGCCTCATATAATTGGTTACGGTAGATCTTTTTTTACCTACCCTTTCACTCATTTTCTCTTGGGTCAGTTGAATTTCCTCCAACAATCTTTGGTAAGAAAGCGCAATCTCAATGGGATCTAAATCTTGCCTTTGAATGTTTTCTACCAAAGCCATCTCTAAGGATTCTTGGTCATTGGCAATTCTTATATAAGCTGGAATTGTTTTTAATCCCACTAGCTTACTGGCCCTAAATCTTCTTTCTCCTGAGACCAGTTGGAATTGATTAAAGTCTATTTTTCTAACTGTTATTGGTTGTATGACCCCTAATTCTCTTATTGATCCAGCCAATTCTTCTAAGGATTCTTCATTGAAATTAGACCTAGGCTGAAAAGGGTTTACCTCAATGCTATCTATGTCTAAAGCCACAATATTGCCTACGAGTTTAGAGGCATTTTTGTCTGCTACAGATCGAATATCGTTTTCAGGATCTTTAAGAAGGGCAGATAATCCCCTTCCCAGAGCCTGTTTTTTTGTCGCTTTAGCCATATTATATTTTATCCTTATTTTTTTTCAATAATTCTTCTGCTAGGTTCAGATAATTGGCAGCACCCTTACTACTAGCGTCGTATTTAATAATACTCTCTCCAAAACTTGGAGCTTCACTTAAACGAACATTTCTCTGGATAATAGTTTCAAAAACCATTTCGCTAAAATGTTTTCTAACCTCTTCTACTACCTGGTTAGACAATCTAAGTCTAGAGTCATACATAGTAAGTAATAAACCTTCTATATCTAAATCCTGATTGTGAATTTTCTGAACACTTTTAATGGTGTTCAATAATTTTCCTAAACCTTCCAAAGCAAAATATTCACATTGTATTGGAATTAAAACAGCGTGTGCAGCTGTAAGTGCATTTAGGGTCAGTAAGCCTAAAGATGGTGCGCAGTCAATTAAAATGTAATCATAAAGATTTATAATTGGTGCAAGTGCCTTCTTAAGCATGTATTCTCTCTCTTCAACATCTACCAGTTCAATTTCAATAGCGACTAAGTCAATATGAGAGGGAATAAGGTCTACATTGGGAGAATTTGTTTTTATAATAGCCTCTTGTGCAGTTGTAGTGAGTTCTAATAATTGATAGGTCCCTAATTGAACTTCTTGAACATCTATTCCAAGACCAGAAGTCGCATTGGCTTGAGGGTCTGCATCTATCAGAAGTACTTTCTTTTCAAGCACCCCCAAAGAAGCAGCGAGATTCACTGTTGTAGTTGTTTTTCCTACACCTCCCTTTTGGTTAGCAATAGCAATTATTTTACCCATTTATATTCAAGAGTTAGGGTATAAAAATACAATTATTTAAGCGGCTATAAAAGGAGAATTTGTTAACAGAAAGTGAATATTTAATTCCTTGGTAAAAAAAACTTATTCTAGCTCAGAATTAAGAATTTCAAGGAGTTCTAGTGCGGTTTTAGCCATTGGAACGCCTGGGCCAAATACAGCTTTAGCACCATTTTCTTTTAAGCTGGCAATGTCTTTTATGGGAATAATACCCCCAAGTACAATTTTAATGTCCAAAGCATTGGCTTTTTTTAAAGCCAGTTGTAAATCTTGTAGAATGGTTTTGTGTCCTCCAGCTAGGGAAGAAATCCCTAGAAAGTGTACATCGCTTTCAATCGCTTGTTTCACTGCATTTTCTGCTGTTTGAAATAAGGGGCCTAGGTCTACATCAAAGCCCATGTCTGCAAGAGATGTAGCCACAATCTTAATGCCTCTATCGTGACCGTCTTGCCCAATTTTAGCTAACATAATTCTGGGTCTTCTACCAGAATTGCGTAGGTAATCCTGCACTTTTTCTCGAGCAAGTTCAAATGTTTTATCTGATTTAATTCCTTTAGAATACACCCCTGAAAATAAATGTTGTTTGGCTTTATAGCGTCCAAAAACTTGCTCTAAAGCATGGCTTATTTCTCCTAAAGTAGCTCTTTTTCTAGCAGCAATTACAGATAAGTGAAGTAAATTATCTGAAGGGTCTATCTTTTTTAGGCTATTAACAGGTTTAGTTGAATCAATAGCTAGTATTTTTTTAGCGGCTATTTCAATTTCTGCTAACGCAAGTTTAACTTCGGTTTCATCTCGCTGAGATTTCAGCTGTTTTAATTGTTCTTTTTGCTTTTCAAGAACTTCTAAATTATCAATTTCTAAATGATCAATTGGGGGTTCTAGTTCATCATTAAAAGCATTCACACCAACAATAATATCTGAGCTATTGTCAATATTGGCTTGTTTTAATGTTGCGGCCTCTTCAATACTTGTCTTTGCTTTTCCCTCTTTAATCCAGTGTACAATTCCACCCTCAGTTTCAATATCTGACAATATTTTCTCTGTTTCAACAATAAGATCTGCTGTCTTTTTTTCTATCAAAAGGCTGCCACCCAATGGATCTATGATTTGTTTTACACCAGATTCTTCTTGAAGAAATATTTGGGTATTTCTAGCAATACGAGCAGAAAAATCTGTGGGGAGTGCAATGGCCTCATCTAAAGCATTGGTGTGTAAACTTTGGGTGCCTCCTAAAACTGCAGCCATAGCTTCTACGGTTGTTCGGGTTACATTGTTAAAAGGATCTTGTGCTGCCAAGCTCCAACCACTTGTTTGACAATGTGCCCTGAGCATTAATGACTTGGGATTTTTTGGATTCCACTGTTGCATTTTACGCGCCCAAATGGTTCTTGCCGCCCTCAGCTTTGCAATTTCCGCTACAGGATTCATACCAATTCCCCAGAAGAAAGATAATCTGGGCGCGAATTGATCTATTTCCAAACCTGAAT
>CAKZOR010000004.1 GCA_937136755.1 uncultured Flavobacteriaceae bacterium
TTCAGGATTTAGAAATTTCTGAACCCACTTTTATTCAAAAGAAAGCCATTCCAGTGGTGCTTCATCAAAAAGAAGACTTAGTGGCTTTGGCTAAAACTGGAACAGGAAAAACAGCTGCCTTTGGTTTGCCTTTGTTGGACCTAATAGATATTAAAAAAAATCATGTTCAAGTAGTTATATTAGCGCCTACCCGTGAGTTGGGGCAACAAATTCACAGTAATCTGGTGGACTATGCTGCGCATCTTTCAACGGTTTCAATTGCTTCTCTCTGTGGTGGAATCCCTATTAAACCTCAGATGGAGCGTTTAAAAACACCTACTCAAATTGTGGTAGCTACCCCAGGTAGATTGTTAGATCTAGTTGGTCGTCAGGCCATACAGCTAAACAAAGTCTCTTATTTGGTTTTAGATGAGGCAGATGAGATGGTTCGTAATTTTGAGCAAGACTTAGAGTACCTAATTAAAGAGGTTCCAAAAAAAAGAAGGACGTTGTTATTTACAGCGACTCTTTCGGGAGCTGTAAAGCAATTAGTACAAAACTATATGTCTAAACATGTAGTGCAAATAGAAGATCATACGGAGGGATCCGTAAATCTTGGTATTGAGCACCATTATACAGTGGTGACTCCAATAGAAAAGCTAGATGTATTAATGCATTTTTTAAGCAGCAGGCTAGGGCAACGCGGTTTAATCTTTTGTAAAACTAAAGCGGCTGTAAATAAGTTAGGTAAGAATTTAGCGATTCATAAATTTTCTTCCGGTCTTATTCATGGAAGCTTAACCCAAGGGATTCGAGATAGAATTATGGGGCAGTTTAGAGAGGGGCATATAGATATTTTGGTAGCTACTGATTTGGCTGCAAGGGGAATAGATGTTAAAGAAATTTCTTATGTAGTGCATTATCATTTGCCTGACACTTATGATACTTATGTTCATAGAAGTGGTCGTACAGCTAGGGCCGGAGCAAAAGGATTTTCATGGGCTATAATTCAAGAAGAAGAGCTTGTAGATATTCCACATTTTGAACAGGAATTAGACCTCACTTTTACAGCACTCAAAAAAGGAGATGCTAAGAGTATGGAGGAAAATAAAGGATTGCTTTGGGCTAAAAAAATATTTAAAACCAAACCGAATCACGAAATATCTCCTTCCTTTAGAGCACAAATTGGAACTGTTTTTCATCACCTGACCAAAGAAGAGCTCATAGATAAATTATTGGCAGACTACGTGATGAATTCAAAAGCTGTTCTTACTGAAAAAGCGTCTGTAAAAAAGAGAAAAAAGCGCTAGTAGAAGACCTCTTAAGAATTAGGTTATTCAAACCACCAAACGACTATTCTACTTATTTTATTTCCTATTTCCATAGGAAGGACAGTAAATATTGCCTTAGCTTTTTTAAGTTGTTTTTGAATGGATGGAAGACTTTCTTCTTTTGAGACAAGGGAAGAAAACAACCTTACTTGAGATTTATACCCTACACTTTCTTTGATTAATCGCTTTATAAAAAGGGCCTCTCCACCATTACACCAAAGCTCGTTGGCTTGCCCTTCAAAGTTTAGAAGTTCTGAAGGACTATTCAAGCCACTGCCTAAATTCCGATGTTTTTTAATAGACCCTTTGAGTGCTTCTTCCTTAGAACTGTGAAAAGGAGGGTTGCAGACTGAAAAATCAAAGGAATCATTGGGTTGAATCATGTGCTTAAAAAGGAACTGTTTGTTCTCTTGAAGGCGAATTTCAATTCGATCATTTAAAGCCTTAGATCGCTGAATATTTTTTTTGGCAATTTCTACCGCTTTTGCATCGCTCTCTGCACCGACCATAGACCAACCAAAATGTTGAGCACCAAGTATGCAATAAATAGCATTGGCTCCTGAGCCCATATCTAATCCCTTTAAAGGCTTTTTTGCGCTTAAATTAAATCTTTTTAAAAGAAACTCTCTTAGGTAAAGTAGGTAGTCTAAACGCCCAGGGACCGGAGGAATGAGGTATCCTTTGGGTAACACATAATCCTCTAATGAGTAATCTGCCAGTAACATGGCTTTATTTAATGCATAAACGGCGTTTGAATCACTGAAATGGATCGTTTCCTGACCAGAAGGATTTAAAACCACATGATTTTTAAGCGGCTCATAAGCCTCTATATACTTGGTGAAATTGTAGGGATTCTGGTACGGATTGTCTGTATGCATGGCCGTAAAGATAGGAGAATTAATGATTTTAGAGGGCACAAAAAAAACCCCTAACTAATTAAAGTTAGGGGTTTTGTTGTACTCTCTGTGGCGCTGTTTTCGAATCAATAATACCCTTATAGAGAATGCCTCATTTATTATGCGGAAAAGAGGCATTGAACAAACAATTTCCGGTACAGATCTATTAGGATATGCTTACTATAGATTTTAATTAAAAGCTTATTGAATTTGAGTT
>CAKZOR010000005.1 GCA_937136755.1 uncultured Flavobacteriaceae bacterium
TAGAAGATTTTAAGGCATTGTCAAGCGTTTGGGTCTACCTTACGGAACCTCAATTAGAGGTGCTTTCTACATCAGACATAAGTTACACTATAGAATTTTGGGTCCCTTCCTATAGGATTACCCGATTAAAAGGATCTTTTCTGAACCCTGCGACCAGACTCAAAACCTTAGAGAAACGCTATTTGGTGTTTTTACCTGGTGCTGGAAGCGACTTAAAGTGATACGCTATTCCGGTAATAGAAACCGCAGCAGTAATAAAAAAGAACAGCAAACTCATGGCTATAGCGGTATTATAATCTAACGTAAGCCACTGCGCACCATATAAAAAGGTGAGCTCTCTACTGCCAATACCACCAATAGTTAGAGGAATTACAGCTACTATAGAAGACACTAAGAAGACCAGAAGGTAGACAACGAATTCTTGTTCTTGACCCAGTGAGAATAGGATAAATGCAGCGGCTATTAATTGAGCCATTTGAACCCCAGCAGACAAAGCGAATGCTTTCCAGAATACCCTTAGGGTGTAAGGGTATATTTTTTTTACGCCTAAATAGTACACCAATATCCCCAATGGAATAGCAACTACAAAAAGATATCTAAATGGGCTCAGTATTTCATGAACACCCAAAGCGGCAAGAAGGGCACTAAAGACACACAATAGTAGTAATCCAGACAGCCTGTCTACCAATAAAACCCCGAAGATTTTTTTTGTAGGTGTTTTGTAAGCCTTTTTAACGGCATAGCCTTTATAGGCGTCTCCGCCAATACCGCCAGGTAAAAACAAATTGTAAAACATCCCTAATAGGTAGAGCTTTAAGTTATATGAATGACTAAAATGTACCCCTATGGACCTCCAAAAGTATTGAAGTCTATAGGCGGCTAATACTTTAGAAATAGTAAAAAAAAGCAATGCCAATACTAAAAACCCCCATTGCACTTTTAATAAGGTTTGGGATACCTCGCTAAAGGGAATTTTTAGAAATATGAGGTATAAAAGCACTGCGCTTATTCCTATCTTAAGCAATAAAAGCAGTTGTTTTTTCATATTTTTTGGGCTTTTTGTTTTCGGATGTTGGCCTCACACCAATATCTAATGCCTTTTTTAAGTCCTAAAAGCTATTGTGATATGGTTGTTCCTCCTTTGGTCACCTTTCTAATTCTGTAAGGTCTTTTCTGTTGAGACTCGTAGTAGGTTCTAATGAGTAATTCCATGACAATTCCAATGGTGAACAATTGAATTCCTGCAAAAATGAGCATTGTCCCTAGCGTGAGTAGGGGTCTTGTTCCAATATCTTCTCCTAAAAATTTTAGATACACCAAATAGGCGTTTACACAGAGTCCTGCGCCTATAAGCAGTACACCAAAAATTCCAAAGAGGTGTATGGGTCTTTGGATGTATTTTCTAATGAAGAGTAGTAGCATCATATCTGCTATCACCTTGAATACACGCTCCAATCCATATTTAGAGACGCCAGCATGTCTGGCATGATGTTTTACAGGGACTTGTTTTATTTGTGCCCCTTCTAAGAATGCTAAAAGTGTAATAAAACGGTGCATTTCCCCATATAAATTAAGGTCTTTGGCTACATCTTTATGAAAGACTTTTAAGGCACATCCGTTGTCTTTAATGTCTAGTTTAGTGACCCTTCTCACTAAAAAATTAGCAATTTTAGACGGTATTTTTTTAAGCAAGCTGTCCTTTCTTTTTTGTCTAATTCCTGTCACAAGATCATAATCACCGTCAATGGCTTCTTTTAACATAGAAGGAATGTCAGAAGGATCGTTTTGAAGATCCCCATCCATGGTAATAATATAGGTGCCAGAAGCGTAATCTATTCCCGCTGCTAATGCCAAACTCTGGCCATAATTTTTCTTGAGCGCAATTAAATGGACCTTTTCATCTTCCATGTCATTCACCACCTTCTTCGTTTGATCAGTAGAAAAATCATCTACATAAACAATTTCATATAGGTAGCCCTCAAGGCTTTCATGAATTTTTTCCGTGAGTAGGCTCACATTATCTTGTTCGTTATAAAGGGGTACTACAACGGAAAGAAGTTCCTGTGTGTGAATGTTCATCTTGGTCATTTAGTCCCACAAATTTAAGCCATTTTATAGAATTGCTGCTTATTTATAGTGTTTCTACAGTATTTTTTAAAATAAAACGCTCTAAGGACGGGGAAAAAATTTCTGGAAGGCTATAGGAGGTGCTCTTTAATTCTTTCAATGAGCATTTCAATGCCATCTGAATCCTTCATAAGCATTTCAGTGACTTTCGAATCCCTCAATAAGCATTTTAGTGGCTTCTGAATCCCTCAATAAGCATTTTGGTGGCCTCTGAAATGCTTATGCTGCCGTTGGTGAGCTGTCTTTTAATGTCTGGAAGTTCTTTTTGAACCCACTCGTCTGCAAAAAAGGCTTCTTCTAGCCTATGGCCGATGCTTTTTTGAAGTCCCTGAATTTTTTGATGGGTTCTTTTTTGCTCAAAATCGCCTTGTTTTTTTTGAAGGCTAATGAAAGTTTCTATATGTTGCCATGCTTCTTTTATACCGCGATTTTCCAGGGCAGAGGCCAAAAGAACCGGAGGCTCCCATCCGTTTTCTCTGGGTCTAAAGCCATGTGTGGCCGCTTTTAAATACTGCTGGGCTTTTTTGGCCAACGGGGCTTGGGCCCCGTCTGCCTTGTTAATTAACAAGGCGTCTGCCACCTCGAGTAAACCTCTTTTAATGCCTTGAATTTCATCTCCCCCTCCTGGTAATTGCAAAAGTAATAGGGCGTCTACCATTTCATGGACGTCTAATTCATTTTGTCCTACGCCAACCGTTTCTACAAGAATAATATCAAATCCCGCTGCTTCACACAAAAGAATGCTCGAACGGGTATTTTGCGCTACACCCCCTAAGGTACTTGCCGCTGCGGTGGTTCTAATATAGGCGCTCTTATGTGTCGCCAATTGGTCCATTCTGGCCTTGTCTCCCAGGATACTGCCACCAGTTTGTTGGCTACTAGGATCTATGGTCAGTACAGCTAATTTATGTCCTTTTTTCACCAGATACATGCCCAAGGCTTCAATAAAAGTGCTTTTTCCTACGCCTGGAACTCCAGAAATACCTACTCGTATGGTATTCGAATTTTCTTTTGAAAAGGCAGCTTCTAATTCTTGAGCCCACCTTTGATGGAGGGGAAGCTTGCTTTCTACCAAACTAATTGCTTTGCTCAAAGCGGGAATTTCTCCATGTCTGATCCCTTTGATCAATTTTGGTACAGATATAAACAAGGAACTTTTCATATAGACGTTTAGATGTTAAAGCGGTTTGTGGGTTGAGAAAACCTATAGTGCGTTTCTTGGGTGTAGGGATTTTTTTTATCTATGCGAATGGTTTTAAAGTTCGGGTGATTGGGTGCATCTGGAAAGCCCTGAGTTTCAAAACAAATACCGGGAAACTCTTTGGGTGTAAAACAGACAAGAACCTCTTGATCTGAATACACTTCTAAAAGGATATTACTTTTAGGGCTATATACACTGGCCGCCTTTTCAATACTTTCACTTTTTTGGCTATCTAGACTGGCTCCTTTGTCTATTCCATGGTATTTTTTGTCTAAGACGAAGGGGGTATCTAAA
>CAKZOR010000006.1 GCA_937136755.1 uncultured Flavobacteriaceae bacterium
GCTCGGTAGGTAGAAAAATCCTTGTTCAGATAATTTAGAGTTGTATATGGTGTGTTCTGCTTTTTTTCTGGCTATAAATAACTTTCTGTTAAAGGTAGTTGTATCCTGATCAGACGTTTCTTTTCCAATAAATATTTGGGAAATAAATGGCATGGTTTCCATGGCAATTCTTCCCGGTACAGATTTATTAACAGGAACCTCTCTCCATCCTAAAAGCACCAGCCCTTGAGATTTTATTTCTTTCTCAAATTCTTTTACACAGAAATCTCTTTGGTTGTCTTTTTGAGGTAAAAACACATTGGCCACTGCATATTGGCCTGGCTCTGGTAATTCAAAGGAGCATTCACTGACAAAAAAATCGTGTGGAATATCTATAAGTATTCCAGCACCATCTCCTGTTTTTCCATCTGAACTCACTGCACCTCGGTGTTCTAGCTTTTCTAGAATTTCTAGTGCTTTGTGAATAATATCGTTAGATTTTTTTCCTTCTAGACTACAAATAAATCCTGCGCCACAATTGTCATGTTCAAATTCTGGGGAATACAACCCTTGTTTTTTTAGCCTCATAAGTATTGGATGTTTATACAAAAATATCCAATATGTTGAATTTACAGCAAGGATGTAGTTATTTATAACAAAAAAGTTCAGTGTTTTGAAAAATACATTGAAATAAATGTAATCTGATAATTTTGATTGCTCTTAAATGAGATTTTAATAATGACCTTTATTTAATCTTTCAAAATAGCCCTAGATATTACCATTTGTTGAATTTCTGAAGTGCCTTCGTAAATCTGGGTGATCTTAGCGTCTCGCATGAGTCGTTCCACGTGATATTCTTTCACAAATCCGTTTCCACCTAAAACTTGAACGGCTTCTACACTGACTTCCATAGCCACCTCGGAGGCATTTAATTTTGCCATAGCCCCAGATAGGTCATAATTCATTCCTCGGTCTTTCTCCCAGGCCGCTTTGTAAACCAAATGCCTGGCAGCTTCAATTTTAGTGTGCATTTGAGCCAATTTAAAGGCAATGGCTTGGTGTTGACTTATGGGTTTTCCAAAAGCTTCCCTTTGTTTGGCGTAATTTAAGGCTAGCTCATAAGCACCAGCCGCTATTCCTAGTGCTTGAGCGGCAATACCAATTCGTCCTCCAGAGAGTGTTTTCATGGCAAAAGTAAATCCAAAGCCCTCTGCTCCAATCCTATTTTCTATAGGAACTTTTACGGCATTGAATTGAAGGGAATGGGTGTCGCTACTGCGAATACCTAATTTATTTTCTTTTGGTCCTACCACAAAACCTGGACTGTCTTTTTCTACTATAAATGCACTAATTCCTTTGTGCCCTTTGCTGGGGTCTGTTTGTGCTATAACCAAATAGATACTAGCGCTACTTCCATTGGTGATCCAATTTTTAGTTCCCGTAATTTCATAGTAATTGCCCTTTTTAACGGCCCTAGTTTTTTGAGAGGTAGCATCTGATCCGGCTTCTGGCTCTGAGAGACAAAAGGCCCCAATTTTAGTTCCATTGCAAAGGTCAGGTAGGTATTTTTCTTTTTGCTGGGAGCTTCCATATTTTTCTAAACCCCAGCAAACCAGGGAATTATTCACAGACATGATTACAGAAGCAGCAGCATCTATTTTTGAGAGTTCTTCCATAGCCAACACATAGGACATAGTATTCAAACCACTCCCGCCATAAGCAGGATCTACCATCATACCCATGAACCCTAAACCTGCGAGTTGTTTAATTTCTTCAGTGGGGAATGTCTGTGTTTCATCCCTCTCAAGAACAGTAGGAGAGAGAACCTGACGGGCAAAGTCAGATGCAGCTTCTTTAATGAGTTTTTGCTCTTCATTCAATTCAAAATCCATAGAGATATATTTATAGTCTATTCAAATATAAGCAAATTTACTATGCATGCATAGTAAATTTGGGTACAATGATTTTATTCATTTATTGATTTTTGAGTCTTAAATTATTCTAGCTCGAATTATTTTTAAAGCAATCTGATAATTAATGATTTTTACTTACTCATTTTTTTATATTTGTTAGCGCAGATCTTGAAATTCATTTTAGATCTTCACTAAGTTGAAAAATTCAAAAACATCTTATATTTTATGGAAACGATTATCCTGATTGTATTTATTGTAGGTTATCTAGCAATTACTTTAGAGCATAACCTCAAGATTGACAAACTGATCCCTGCCTTGGCCATGATGGCTATTCTATGGGCAGTAATTGCACTTACTCACATGGATGTCTTTGAGGTAGACACTGCACTTAGAAAATTAGTACCTACCCATATAGAGGAAATATTACTGCATCATCTTGGGAAAACAGCTGAGATCTTAGTCTTCCTGCTCGGAGCTATGACCATTGTAGAGATTATTGATTACTTTGACGGGTTTTCTACCATTAAAGGATTTATTAAATTTAAAAAGAAGTCCAAATTATTGTGGTTATTTTCTATTCTAGCATTTATTTTATCTGCTATAATTGACAATTTAACGGCTACAATAGTGCTTATTACCATCCTTCAAAAAGTCATTCAGGACAAAGAAACGCGTATGTGGTTTGCTGGAATGGTGATTGTTGCTGCAAATGCTGGTGGGGCTTGGTCTCCTATTGGAGATGTAACCACCACCATGTTGTGGATTGCCAACAAGGTGTCTGCTTTACAATTGGTAGAGCATGTTTTATTGCCATCTATTGTTTGTATGGTGATCCCTACTTTAATTGCTACCCGTTTTAAAGCTTTTAAAGGTCATATAGATGCAGATCCTTCAGAAGAAGATAGCCCTAAATCAAGACATGGTGCTACCATGCTTTACCTAGGTTTAACAGCGATTATATTTGTGCCTTTCTTTAAAACCATTACACACTTACCTCCATATGTGGGTATGATGCTTTCTTTGGCTGTTGTAGCCACTTTTGCTGAGATTTATTCTAGTTCTAAATTCTCATTGTCTGCCGTAGATGGGAAGAATGAAGTGGCTGGTCACCACAGTCCTGTACACCATTCATTATCTAAAATTGAGTTGCCTAGTATTTTATTCTTTTTAGGGATACTTTTGGCCGTTGCAGCTTTAGAATCGCTTGGAATGCTTTTCCACTTCGCAGAGGGTTTAAACGCAGCCATTCCTAATTCAGATGTTGTGGTATTGTTATTAGGTGCAGGCTCTGCAGTGATTGACAATGTGCCTTTAGTGGCTGCTAGTATTGGTATGTTCTCTGAAGGATTAGACAATCCTCTATGGCACTTTATTGCTTATTCTGCAGGAACAGGGGGTAGTATGCTTATTATTGGTTCCGCTGCTGGTGTTGTAGCCATGGGAATGGAAAAAATAGATTTCTTCTGGTACTTTAAAAATATTGCTTGGTTGGCACTAATTGGCTTCTTAAGTGGTGGTTTAGCGTTCATATTATTGAGAGATTTTGTGTTAAACGCATAATTTTTTGCATTTTCTTACGTTAGCTTATACATTAATTCGATTCTATTTTATGCAAGACAACTTGGCTAAAAACACCCTTGAGGTTGCGACTTCTGGTGAAAAAACCCTATCTATTATAGACCTCATTTTCAATGGTGGTGCGGGGAGCGTATTTATTATGGGCTTACTTTTTGTCCTTTTAGCGGTGGCGCTTTATATTTATTTTGAACGTCTTTTTGCTATAAAAGCAGCTGCTAAAATAGACGCTAATTTCATGAATCAGATAAAAGACCATATCAGTAATGGTAAAATAGATGCAGCAAAATCACTTTGCGCTCAAACAGATTCTCCCGTAGCCAGGCTTACTGAAAAAGGGGTGTCTAGAATTGGAAAGCCTTTAGATGACATTAACACTGCCATTGAGAACGCAGGTACTTTAGAGGTGTATAAATTAGAGAAGAATGTAAGTGTACTAGCTACAGTAGCTGGTGCTGCACCCATGATTGGGTTTTTAGGTACAGTAATTGGAATGATATTGGCTTTTCATGAAATGGCTACCTCTGGTGGTCAGGCAGAAATGGGTGCATTGGCCTCAGGTATTTATACTGCAATGACCACTACAGTGGGTGGTTTAGTAGTGGGTATTATAGCCTATATTGGTTATAATCATTTGGTGAATATGACCAATAAAGTCGTGCACAGTATGGAAGCTAACGCGGTAGATTTCTTAGACTTATTGAACGAACCTGTCTAGTTTTTATGAAGTTAAAGGGTAGAAATAAAATCAGTCCAGAATTTAGTATGTCTTCTATGACAGACATTGTATTTCTGCTGCTTATATTTTTTTTATTGACCTCTAACAGCCCTAATGCACTAGACCTAATTTTACCTAAAGCCAAAGGCAAAACCACCAACACCCAACAAGTTTCGGTAAGTATTGACGCAGACTTAAGGTATTTTGTGAATGAAAATTTGGTGGAACAGGCTCAGTTAGAAGCTGTTTTAATTCAGGAACTATCTGCTCAAGAAGCTCCTACAATTATCCTTAGGGCGGCAGAATCCATTGCGATAAAAGAGGCTGTATTTGTTATGGATGTAGCCAACAGAAACCAATTCAAGGTAATCCTTGCAGTAAGGCCAAATTAATGGCGTTTTTACAAACTACATACGAGAAAAAATCTTTTTGGACCACCACTTTTATTCTATTAGGGGTGTTGTTGTTGCTTTTTGTTGTGGGCCTTAGGTATTTAGACCCGCCAGCAGAGAATGGCATACTCATTGCTTTTGGAGATACTAATCCCGGAAGTGGTATAGCATTAGCACCTCCTACCCAAGCCATTACTGAAGTAACTACTCTCCCTGCTGAGGCTATCTCAACTCCTGATGTTCAAGAAGTGTTGAAAAAAGAAGCTGTGATAGAATCATCTGACCAAACGGTTTTAACGACAGAAGATTCCGAGCTAGTACTTCCAAAAAAGGTTCCTGAAAAAAAAACCGAAACATTGGCAGAAGAAGTACCTGTAACAGTGCCTGAAACGGTTGTTGAAAAAGCACCAGACAAAGTCAATAAACAGGCATCGGCCGCGACCAAAGCGGCCCTAGCAAATATTTTAGGGGCTAAAGAAGCCCAAGGGTCAGGTCTTGGAAACGGTGAAAAAGCAGCCAATCAAGGACTTTCAGATGGATCTAAGTATGCGAATTCTTTTTATGGCACTTCTACAGGAGATGTTCAGGGTTTTGGATTTGGATTGGCGGGAAGAAGTTTAGCCTCTAAGGGGTCTGTTACGCCTGATTGTAATGAAGAAGGAAGGGTTGTTGTTGCTATCACTGTGGATAGATCTGGAAAGGTAATTGCTGCAGATCCGGGAGTGAAAGGTTCTACTAATAATGCTCCCTGCCTTTTAGCACCTGCCAAAGCTACTGCTTTCATGTATCAGTGGGCTCCAGATGCTCAGGCGCCGGAAAATCAAATTGGTTTTGTGGTCATTAATTTTAAGTTGGGAGGGCAGTAATGATGTATTATACAGAAGCCACACAATGGTTGTTTAAACAATTGCCTATGTATCAGCAAAAAGGAGCTTCTGCCCTTAATGCTAAGTTAGATGGGATTAAGAAATTCTGTAATTATTTAGGGGAGCCCCACCAAAAATTTAAAAGTATTCATGTCGCAGGGACCAACGGGAAAGGCTCTTCCTCACATATGTTGGCTGCTATTTTGCAAGAAGCAGGCTATAAAGTAGGTCTTTATACCTCACCTCATTTAAAAGATTTTAGAGAGCGAATTAAGATTAACGGTCAAGAAATTCCTGAGGAGGAGGTGGTTTCTTTTGTGTATTCTCACAAAGATTATATGAGCCAAAATGCCCTTTCTTTTTTTGAAATGACTGTGGCTATGGCATTTGATTATTTTGCATCAGCTGAGGTAGATATTGCCATTATTGAAGTAGGTCTAGGAGGGCGTTTAGATGCGACCAATATCATTCAGCCAGAAGTTTCGCTTATAACTAACATTGGTTTTGATCATATGGATATACTGGGCAATACCCTTGCTCAGATAGCGATTGAAAAAGCTGGAATAATAAAGCCTAATGTTCCGGTC
>CAKZOR010000007.1 GCA_937136755.1 uncultured Flavobacteriaceae bacterium
TATGCCGCTCAATTGGCACATGACGAATAATTAATGGCGAACCTGCAGTCTTTTCAGGTACTTCAGGAGGTAGGCATTTTAAAAAACTTCAAGACTAAAATAAATTTAAAATCAGGGGAAAGTAGGTTTGTTCAAGTGAATGCTAATCTCATTTATGATACTTCTGGAATACCTATTGCGGCTCAAGGTGTACTTAGAGATGTCACCAATGAGGAGGAAATTTCTACCATTTTAGAAGAACAAAAGCAGGCACTGGAAGATTCTCAAAAGCGTTTGGAAGCAGTAATTTCAAACCTTCAATTTGGGGTGCTTTTAGAAGACGAACACAGAAATATAGCTTTGACCAATAACGTATTTTGTGATATGTTTGGTATTCAGGCCACTCCAGAACAAATGGTTGGGGCAAATTGTGAAAATGCTGCAGAGGAATCTAAAACATATTTTAAAGACCCGGAGGGATTTGTTGCTAGAATAAACAATATCTTAAAGGAACGAAAATTGGTGTTGGCAGACGAACTAAGAACTGTTTCAGGAATTATTCTCCAAAGAGACTTCATTCCAATTTTCAACGGCACTATATACAAAGGACATTTGTGGGTTTACACAGATGTAACAATACGAAAGCAATACAAAGAAAACCTTCAAGCGCAAAAAGAAAAATACAGCAGTATTATAGCGAATATGAATCTAGGCTTAGTAGAAGTAGACAATGAAGATCTAGTGCAATTGGTCAATAAAAGTTTCTGTACTTTAAGTGGCTACACAGAGAAGGAACTTTACGGAAAAAAGTTGGGCGAGTTATTGCATGTTTCTGACCCAACAATTATTCCTGAGCACCAGAAAAAACGTTTACAAGGTATTTCAGATACCTACGAAGTAAATGTTCAAGTTAAAGGAGGGCAAAAGAAGCACTGGTTAATTAGTGGGGCTCCTAGATACAACGAAAAGGGACAAGTAATAGGGTCCATAGGTATTCACCTAGACATCACAGACCAATATGAATTGTCCAAACAAAAAGAGCAATTACTCAGAGACCTTAAGTCTAGCAATGAAGGTTTACAAGAGTACGCCCATGTGGTGTCACATGATTTAAAATCACCACTTAGGAGTATAAGTGCATTAGCTTCTTGGCTAGAAGAGGATTTTGCCCATAAGTTAGGCCCTGAAGGTTTATCTCAGCTAGCGCTGATGCAAGATAAGATTGCCTCAATGGACCAATTAATTACTGGAATTTTAAGGTATTCGAGTATTGGCTCAGAAAAAGTAAGCTTTGAAATTTGTCACACTTTAGAATTGATCAATCACTTAAAGACCACGATGTATTGGCCAGAGCAAATAGATTTGAGCTTTAAGGGTGTTATGCCAGCAATTATGGCAGACAAAATACAATTGCAACAATTGTTTCAAAATTTATTGAGCAATGCAATTGCACATGTAGATAAGTCTATGGGTCAAATAGAAATTGGCTATAGTGATTTAGGTGAACTACATGAATTCTCCATCAAAGACAATGGTGTTGGCATTCCTAAGGCGTATCAAGAAAAAATATTTGAGATATTTGAAACTTTAGGTACTGGAAGTGGTAGCAGTGGAATTGGACTGTCCATAGTAAAAAAAATTGTTCAACTACACGGAGGAAGCATCTGGGTAAAGAGTAAATATGGCGCAGGAGCCACCTTTTATTTCACCATCAGAAAAGACGTATCTTAAAGGGCTGGTACATTTAAAAATAAAGATTATGAGTGAAATGCCTAACTTTAATTATATTGATCAATTAGCAGACGGAGATGAAGCTTTTAAGTCCAAACTACTTCAAGTTGTAAAAAATGAATTTCCTTTAGAACTTGAACAGTACCATGAAGCAGTTTCTTCCAGCGACTTATCTAAAATAGCATCTGTGGTGCATAAATTGAAAAATAAAATAAGTATGTTGGGTTTGGAGTCTAGCTATTTAATAGCCCAAGAATACGAAGAAAGTTTAAAGCAAAACAAGACTTCCAAAAAAGAAAGTTTCGAAGAAGTCTTAACATTAATGACCGATTTTATAAATTCTTTTTAAATGAAAAATTGTGTAATTGTAGAAGATGAGTTTACCGCTCAAGAAGTGGCCAAACACTTAGCTGTCAAGTATGGTGACTTAAATATTTTAGGAACTTTTGACAATGCAGAAGATGCCTTGAAGTTCATTAATAAAAACGAAACAGTAGACATTGTTTTTTTGGATATACATTTGCCGGACATGAGTGGTTTTTCTTTTTTAGAAAATTTAACATCCACCCCTAAGGTGGTTTTGGTTACCTCAGATAAAAACTTGGCATTAACCGCTTATAATTTTGATTTAGTGGTCGATTATTTGGTAAAACCACTTCAAAAAGATAGATTTATAGAAGCAATTAATCAATGTTAAAAATAGACGGAGAATGAACTGTATTATTGTAGACGATCAAGATTCTGCAAGGCTTGTAGTACGACAATTGTGTGAAGGAATCAAAGACCTTGACATTATTGAGGAGTTCTCTAGTGCTATTGAGGCTATAAAATTTCTCAATCAGCAATCTGTGGATGTTATTTTTCTGGATATTCACATGCCTGGATTTAGCGGATTTGACTTTGTTCAAACCCTAAAAAGTGCTGCACAAATTGTATTGATCACTGCAGATAAAGATTTGGCCATAGAGGCGTATGAGTATGAGTCTATCTCGGATTATTTGGTGAAACCCATCACACAAGAGCGATTTAAAAAGTCTATGAATAAAGTGAAGAATAAGCTTCATAGAACCTCAATGATACAGCATGGTGGTTCCTCGAGTGATCTCATAGGTAATGATCTCTACATTAATATTGACCGTCGTTTAACTAAATTAAAATTCGACGACATTCTCTTTATCAAAGCCAAAGGAGATTATATAGATGTAAAGACCCATAAAGAAATGTATGTGGTTCATTCTACTTTAAAAAAAATAAAAGACAAACTCCCAGATAATATTTTTCTACAGACCCACAGGTCATACATCATTAATTTCACTAAAATTATTGATATTGAGGACAATTCAGTTTTGATTGAGAAAAATGTAATTCCCATTAGTCGTTCTAATAGACCAGAACTAATCAGAAGACTCAACTTATTGTAAATAAGCAATTTGCAAATAAATTAAAATTTAATTTGCAGATAATCGATGCTTTTTTTAGACGAGTGGTTTAGCCCTCCATTCAACCATATATTAAGGTGAGTTCGTCTTGACAAAATGTTTCTGTGTCCTATTTCAAAGTTTTCACCCGCTACCTCTAATTATATTTACAAAGTAATTAGACACAGTATGGAACAGAAAATAGCCTCAAAAAAATTAAGTGGAATACTCACACAAGACAATCACATGCAAGTGTATAAGCTATGTTCAATAGATGTTGAAGAAGGCAGTATGACCCTGAGTATTTTAGAGACTTCTATTCAAGAGGCACAACAAAATTAACCATTTCCAGCACATTTTCATACCAGATCAAAAAAGGTCCATAAGCGCCTCTATTTGATCAAAAATTATAAGCCTTTTTCCCCAAAGAATTATTGCTCAAGATAATGTGCTGTGAAATTTTTATAAAAGTAAGGGATGGTTTCAATACCCTTCAAATAATTCCACACCCCAAAATGTTCGTTGGGTGAATGTATGGCATCAGAGTCCAAACCAAATCCCATCAACACAGATTTTGCATTCAACACTTCTTCAAATAAAGCCACAATAGGAATACTACCGCCACTTCTTTGTGGTATGGGTGTTTTTCCAAAGGTGGTTTCGTAGGCTTCTGCAGCGGCTTTATAGCCTATATGGTCAATGGGTGTTACATATCCTTGGCCTCCATGATGTGGCGTTACTGATACAGTTACCCCTTTTGGAGCAATGGATTCAAAATGATTTTTGAATAATTGGGTAATCTCCTCCCAGTCCTGGTGGGGGACTAATCTCATGGATATTTTGGCATATGCTTTAGAGGGAATCACTGTTTTAGCTCCCTCTCCGGTGTAACCTCCCCATATTCCATTAACATCTAAGGTAGGTCTAATCGAATTCCTTTCATTGGTAGTATAGCCTTTTTCTCCGTATACTGCATTTATATCTAAAGCCTTTTGATAGCCCTCTAGATTAAATGGCGCCTTGGCCATAGCGTCACGTTCCTGACGGCTTAATTCCTCCACCTTATCATAAAATCCAGGAATGGTTATATGATTGTCTTGATCGTGCAAGCTTGCGATCATTTTAGTCAATATATTGATAGGGTTTGCAACCGCTCCACCGTAAAGTCCTGAATGTAAGTCCCTGTTAGGGCCAGTTACACAAACCTCCACATAACTCAATCCTCTGAGCCCTGTGGTGATAGAAGGTGTTTCATTGGCAATCATACCCGTATCTGATATCAGAATCACGTCATTTTTCAATAATTCTCTGTGGGTTTTCACAAAATCCACCAAGCTATTACTACCCACTTCTTCTTCCCCTTCAATCATAAATTTTACATTACAGGGTAATTGGTCTGTGCTGATTAAATACTCAATGGCTTTAATGTGCATAAACATTTGACCCTTATCATCACAAGCCCCTCTGGCAAAAATAGCCCCCTCTGGATGTAGTGGCGTTTTTTTAATAACAGGTTCAAAGGGTTTTGAATCCCATAAATCTAAAGGTTCTGGTGGTTGCACGTCATAATGTCCATACACTAAAACAGTAGGTAAATGAGGGTCAATATTTTTTTCGCCATATACAATGGGGTGGCCTTCTGTTTCGTAAATTTTAGTGTGATCTATTCCAGCAGCTTTTAAAAAATCATGTACCGCTTGAGCACCCTTAGTTACCTCTCTGTCATAGGCAGGATCTGCACTAATGGAGGCTATTTTGAGCAACTCAAAAAGTTCGTTTAGCAAACGTTCTTTGTGCGCTTGAATGTATGATTTTGGGTCTAGCATATTTTTTTATTTGAGTATGTAAAGCTACAAAAACTACTTTTTAAACTATAGGCCTTTTAATATTCAAATTTTACATTATATTTGCACTCCTTTTGCAGGCGTGGTGGAATTGGTAGACACGCTAGACTTAGGATCTAGTGCCGCGAGGTGTGAGAGTTCGAGTCTCTCC
>CAKZOR010000008.1 GCA_937136755.1 uncultured Flavobacteriaceae bacterium
CCCATTACCCAAAGATATACTGGCAATTCTCACACTGGTATTGTCCTGTTGGCCGCCATAGATATTATAAGGAAATAAATGATCTGCATTCACCCTGTAAAATTGTGCCGTGGGCATATTATTCTGTGAAGACCAACTCAGACCACCGTTAAAACTAATGGCCGCGCCGCCGTCGTCTGCTAAGACCATTTGCTTATTATTAGTTGGGTGTATCCATAAATCGTGGTAGTCTCCATGGGCTGGATTCATTTCCTCCCAATGGGCGCCTCCGTCTATAGATTTATAGGCCGTAGCACTCATGACATAAATAGTGTCTGCATCTGTTGGGTCTAAAAAAACCTCTGTATAGTACCAAGCACGCTGAATAAGCCTATGGTCTGCAGACACCCTGGTCCAATTTTCTCCAGAGTCTTCAGACACAAATAAGCCGCCTTTTTCTTGCTTAGAGTCGCTTTCAATGAGCGCCACCACTTTAGAGGGATTGGCCCTAGACACTGCAATGGCCATTTTTCCTTTCTCTTCAGGGAGTCCATTTTGTAATAAAGTCCAGTGTGCACCCCCATCTACCGTTTTATACAAACCACTCCCAACACCTCCACTCACTACCTGCCAAGGCAATCTTTGGTGCTCCCACATAGCGGCATACAACACTTCCGGATTTTGCATATCCATAGACAATTCCGCAGCCCCACTCAGGCTATTCACAAAAAGCTGTTTTTTCCAATTTTTACCACCATCTGTGGTCTTATAAATACCCCGCTCTTGATTGGGGCCGTGCAAAGCACCTTGAGCAGCCACATATACAATGTCAGGATTGCTGGGGTGAATCCTAATTCTCGAAATATGCTGTGTGGCCTCTAAACCCAGATGCTGCCAAGTCTTACCTCCATCTAAGGACTTGTACACCCCATCTCCATAGGTAGTCATAACCCCTCTAGGTGCATGCTCACCCATGCCTACATAAACAATATCAGGATGGCTCTCAGATACCGCCACAGCACCAACGGAGCCTGTATTAAAAAACCCATCAGACACATTGTTCCAATGTTGGCCCGCGTCTTCTGTCTTCCACAATCCACCTCCTGTAGTACCCATATAATACACCATTGGATGTTGAACCACTCCAGAAGCCGCTACCGACCTGCCCCCCCTAAAAGGACCTATATTTCTATAGTGAACTGCCTTGGAAAGCACTTCTTGTTGTTGTCCAAAAGCCGTATGAACAGTAGCTAAAGCGAGTAAAAAGAAAAACTGTTTTAAAACATGCGTTTTTATAAATTGTTGGCAAGCGTTTTTTTTCTAATTATCTCATGTAATTTTTTCGCGTCAGATTCTATAATCTCGCTCAAGTCAAATTCAATTTCCACCAAACGCTCGTCAGAAACTAAACGTACGGAATCTGCCCCCTCAATTATAGAGATTTTAATCGCATGTGTTGCGTCTACTGTTGGCAAACCTACAGCAATTTTGACAACCGGCGCCTCATAGCTTGCAGAAGAGCTCAGGCTGGCCTGAATATTTGGCTCATCAAGCTCCAGTTGGCCAAAAGTAATTTCACCATCCACGGCAGTCAAATTGATAGAAGTTGTTTTAGTAGCTGTACCATTTGGGCCAACAACATTGTCAACCAAGGTGGCATCTACTTCATTCGCAGTATTAATTCTAAAGTTTCCATCAAGAATATTATCGTCAATATCCTCAACGCTTATTGAGAAACTTTCGGAATATGTCTTCCCACCTTCATCTTTAACGTTAATGGAGACAGAATACGAGCTTTGAGCTTCATAATCTGGACTGGCGAGAAAGAGCAGTTTTCCATCTGCAATCTCAAATTTATCAGAATCTTCACCCGCAAGGGTATATGTGAGTGCAGCGGCTTCGTCCGCAGCCGCAACGCGGTCCTTCAACTCCGCACCCTCGACAGCGCTGCGCGCCACTTCTGCCGCTGCAGCTCCCGCAGCGACAGCCTCCACCGCAGCTTCGGCTGCAGCGGCAGCGGCATCTGCGGCCTTCGCCGCAGAAGTAGCGGAGTCAGGCCGCGCAGTCGCCGACCCTTCGGCAGTTTTCTCTCGGTCTCCGTCTTCTCCATCATCGCTTTCGGCCTT
>CAKZOR010000009.1 GCA_937136755.1 uncultured Flavobacteriaceae bacterium
AGGTTCGATGCCGTAGGCTAAACAGCCAAATCGGGCATCATTATCAATGTAGTTATCACTGCTACTATCTCTGTAATCATCGTGAACAAATGAAGATACTCCATCTATACAATGTATTGTTGTACCGACTGGAATAAATTTTAATGAAAGATTATTGCCTGGCTTTATTGGGCTTTTATCACCACTAATGATTGAAGCACCTTCTTTAATTCCTTTAGGAGCAATGAATTCCTCCATATTTATCTGCGCAGCAGGCTTGGCTTCTTTTCCCCTAGGCTTATTAAACTCTATTTCAAAAACAGGCCTCCAATCAGTAGACACAATCTCTAAATAGGAATTCTCATGTTCAGAAATAAACAAGTCTTCTCTATTAGATTGCTCAATTAAGAAACGCTTTCCAAAGTATTTGTCCTTTTCTCCATCATAATAAATGGCAGAAATTGGTTTAGATGGAATCCATTTTTCCAAAACAATCATATCTTCTTCAAAGTGAAGGGAAAGTTCTGGTGACATAGTTTTTACCACTCCTTTTTGTGTGATTACTAAAAGTAGGTCCTCTCCTTTAAATGCACCTAATAGAGTACCTCTACCGTCTACATTAAGACGTTGAACAACCTCGTCGAACCATATATTCCTTGGCTTAAGCGTAGAGACGCCTTTTTCTTTAAGTTCTATACGTTTCACCGCGTATTTAGATACAAGATTTCCCTTTGAGCTTCGTCCTTTGATTAAAACATCAGAGAAGTCTATATCCCATTTTAATTTTTTTATACTGCCTACCTGTCTCAATAAAACCGTAATAACCTCTGCCTCTCCATTAGGATTGGCACTAAAGTAAAGCACCTCAGAGCCAGAATTACCATTAGTTAAGTCATAAGGCTTATCTCTAGTAACCCCCGTGATATTAAATCTCTTTATATAACTTGGACCGTTTTTACCGTCTTTGTAAACTAAATTATAGGTAGTGCGTTTGTCTTTTTTCTTAAATACGGCTACGTGAAGGATGTTTTTAGCTACAAAAGTCTTAGTGTCTACTTTTGTAATCATGACATTCCCGTCTGCTGTAAAAACAATCACGTCGTCAATATCGCTGCAATCAGTCACATACTCTTCCTTTTTCAAAGAAGTCCCTACAAAGCCCTCTGCCCTATTGACATATAGCTTTGTATTCCTCATCACTACTTTGGTCGCTTCAATGTCGTCGAATACTCTAATTTCAGAAAGGCGCTCCCTACCTTTTCCAAAGGTTTCTTTCAAGTTTTTAAAGTAGTCTATCGCAAAGTCTATCAAATGAGCCAAATGGTGTTTTATTTGGGCCATTTTATCTTCTAAACTACTAATGTACTGCTGCGCTTTATCAATATCAAACTTAGAAATTCTTTTGATTCGAATTTCTGTTAAACGGACAATATCTTCGGTTGTAATAGCTCTTTTTAGATGGGCTATATGGGGCTTTAATCCTTTGTCAATAGCACTAATTACACCTTCCCAGCTTTCTTCTTCTTCAATATCTCGATAAATTCTATTCTCAATAAATATGCGTTCCAAAGAAGAGAAATGCCACTGGGCTTCCAACTCTTCTAATTGGATTTCTAATTCAGATTTTAATAAGGCCACCGTTCTTTCCGTAGAACGCCTTAACATATCACTCACTCCAATGAAAAGTGGTTTATTGTCTTCAATGATACAGCCCAAAGGAGATATAGAAGACTCACAAGCCGTAAAAGCATATAGAGCGTCTATGGTTTTGTCTGGTGAAATACCCGCAGGAAGATGGATTAAAATCTCCACCTGAGCGGCGGTATTATCTTCAATTTTCTTGACTTTTAATTTCCCTTTCTCATTGGCTTTTAAAATAGAGTCAATTAATGAAGAGGTGTTTGTGCCAAAAGGAATTTCGGAAATCACCAAGGTGTTTTTGTCAATTTGCCCAATTTTAGCCCTCACTCTAATCTTCCCACCTCTTAAACCGTCATTGTATTGACTCACGTCAATCACTCCAGCAGTTGGAAAGTCTGGGACTAAAGTAAATTTTTGGCCCTTAAGGTGCTTAATAGAGGCGTCTATTAATTCATTAAAGTTATGGGGTAAAATCTTTGTAGACAATCCTACGGCAATTCCCTCTCCTCCCTGCGCAAGTAATAAAGGAAATTTCACCGGTAAATTGATAGGCTCTTTTCTCCTGCCGTCATAAGAGCTCTGCCACTCAGTAATTTTTGGACTAAACACCACGGCCAAAGCAAACTTAGAAAGCCTGGCTTCAATATATCTAGAAGCTGCTGCACTATCTCCTGTCAATATATTCCCCCAGTTACCTTGGGTGTCAATTAACAAATCTTTCTGACCTATTTGCACCATAGCGTCAGCAATACTAGCATCTCCATGTGGGTGGTATTGCATACTATGTCCTACAACATTCGCTACTTTGTTGTACCTACCGTCATCTAATTCCTTTAAAGCATGCATAATCCTCCTTTGAACAGGTTTGAAACCGTCTTCAATAGCGGGCACTGCACGTTCTAATATCACATAGGATGCATAATCTAAAAACCAATCTTTATACATACCAGAAACCTTAGTAAGGGTTTCTTCTGTATTTAGTTCCTCCTGTGAATCAGGAAAGTTTTCTTGCTCAAATTCTTCCATAAATTATTCGCTTATGGGTGCTGTTTCGGAGATAACATCAAGCTCTACCTTGAGGTTGTCTATGATAAATTCTTGTCGTTTTGGGGTGTTTTTTCCCATGTAAAATTCGAGGAGCTGGTCTATAGACATCTTCTTGTCTAACATTACAGGCTCAAGCCTAATATCTTGACCAATAAAATGCTTAAACTCATCTGGAGAAATTTCTCCCAACCCTTTAAATCTTGTAATTTCTGGCTTAGCCCCTACTTTTGACATTGCAGCCTCTTTCTCTTCCGGAGTATAGCAGTAATAAGTCTCTTTTTTATTTCTAACTCTAAATAGCGGCGTTTGAAGGATATACAAGTGATTGTCCTTGATCAATTCAGGGAAAAATTGCAAAAAGAAGGTAATTAATAATAACCTAATGTGCATGCCGTCTACGTCTGCATCTGTCGCAATAACAATATTGTTATAGCGCAAATCTTCCATGGAGTCTTCAATGTTAAGCGCTGCTTGCAGTAAGTTAAACTCTTCATTTTCATACACAATCTTCTTACTCATTCCATAGGAATTGAGTGGTTTCCCCCTGAGACTAAATACCGCTTGGGTATTCACATCTCTGGACTTTGTGATAGATCCAGAAGCAGAATCTCCCTCAGTAATAAAAAGGGTACTCTCCAAACATCGATCGTTTTTTGTGTCGGGTAAATGCACCCTGCAGTCTCGAAGCTTTTTATTGTGAAGGCTACTTTTCTTGGCACGGTCCCTAGCGAGTTTTCTAATACCAGAAAGCTCTTTTCGCTCTCTCTCTGCTTGAACAATCTTTCTTTGTAATGCCTCTGCGGTCTGAGGGTTTTTGTGTAAAAAATTATCTAAATATTGGCCAATAAAATCATTGATGTAGGTTCTTACGGTAGGCATTTCTCCACCCATTTCAGTAGAGCCTAGTTTGGTCTTAGTTTGACTCTCAAATACGGGTTCCATGACCTTTATAGAAATGGCAGAAATAATGGATTTTCTAATATCTGCTGCCTCGTAGTTCTTTCCGTAAAAATCTTTAATCGTTCGAGCAATAGCTTCTCTAAATGCAGCTTGATGGGTTCCCCCCTGCGTAGTGTGTTGTCCATTCACAAAGGAGTGATACTCTTCACTGTATTGTGTTTTACTATGGGTAATAGCCACTTCAATATCTGGACCTTTAAGGTGAATGATTGGGTACAGCATGTCTTCTGCTGAATTGTTATCTTCTAGAAGGTCCTTAAGCCCATTTTCAGAGAAATACTTCTCACCATTAAAGACAATCGTTAAACCAGGATTGAGGTAAACGTAGTTTTTGAGCATACGGATTACATACTCAGCCCTGTATTTATAATTTTTAAATATGGCTGCATCTGGAATAAAACGAACTTTGGTTCCCTTTCGTTTAGAAGTTTCCAAGGGCCCTTCCTCTGAAACTAAATTTCCAGCCTCAAAAGTAGCGGTCTTTAATAAATTGTCCCTACTGGAAGAAACCTCAAACATGGAAGAGAGGGCGTTCACCGCTTTTGTCCCTACTCCGTTAAGTCCAACAGATTTTTTAAAAGCCCTGCTGTCATATTTACCTCCAGTATTCATCTTAGAAACCACATCTACCACTTTTCCAAGTGGAATACCCCTTCCGTAATCCCTTACTGAAACCTCAGTTTCTTTAATGGAAATTTCAATGGTTTTACCTGCTCCCATGACAAATTCATCTATACAGTTGTCTATAACCTCTTTTAAAAGGATGTAAATACCGTCGTCTGCAGAAGAACCATCTCCCAACTTACCAATATACATACCAGGACGCATACGAATATGCTCCTTCCAGTCTAAAGAACGAATATTGTCTTCTGTATATTGCGTTTGTTGCTCCATAATTTATAGCAAAGGGATAGGGAGCTAATATAGTGAGGTCTATAAAAAAATAAAACCCAATCAGGCTAAAGTAATTAACAATAGTGATTGGGTTTTTGTTGATAGGTACTTTTGTGTTCTACACATTAAATCTAAAATGCATGACGTCTCCATCTTGCACAATATATTCTTTGCCTTCTACACGCATTTTCCCTGCTTCTTTTACTTTGGCCTCACTGCCATAAGATTCGTAATCTGCATAAGAAATAACTTCTGCCCTAATAAAACCTTTTTCAAAATCTGTATGAATGACCCCAGCTGCTTGTGGTGCAGAGGCACCCACAGGAATGGTCCAAGCCCTTACTTCCTTAACGCCTGCAGTGAAATAAGTCTCTAAGTTTAATAATTTATAGGCGCCTCTAATGAGTTTTGCAGATCCAGGCTCATCTAAGCCCATATCTTCCAAAAACATTTGACGCTCTTCGTAGCTTTCTAACTCGGTAATATCTGCCTCTGTTCCAACCGCTAAAAAAATCACTTCGGCATTTTCATCTGCCACAGCTTCTTTGACTTTGGTTACATATTCATTGCCACTAACTGCAGCGTCCTCAGACACATTACATACATACATCACTGGTTTGTCTGTAATAAATTGTAGTGGTTTTACAAAAGCTTCCCTATCTTCTTTAGAACATTCAATCGCTCTAATGGACTTACCTGCCTCTAAACCATGTTTAAGGGCTAATAAAACAGCCTCCTCTTTCTGGGCTTCTTTATTGCCTGTCTTAGCAGCTCGTTTTACTTTGTCTAGTTTTTTGTCTACAGTTTCCAAATCTTTGAGCTGCAATTCCATATCTATGGTTTCTTTGTCTCTGATTGGATTTACATGGCCGTCTACATGCACAATATTGTCGTCGTCAAAACAACGAAGCACATGTAAAAGTGCGTCTGTCTCTCTAATATTTCCAAGGAATTGATTTCCCAAACCTTCTCCTTTACTAGCTCCTTTAACCAGCCCTGCAATATCTACTATTTCTACAGTCGCTGGAATAACACGCTCTGGATCTACCAAGGATTCTAATTTTTCTAGTCTTGGATCTGGCACATTGACCACCCCTATATTGGGCTCAATAGTACAAAAAGGGAAATTAGCACTCTGCGCTTTAGCGTTTGAGAGACAATTAAAAAGGGTAGATTTTCCTACATTAGGAAGGCCAACAATACCTGCTTTCATATGCTTGGGTTTAAATTGGTGGCAAATATAAGATTAAGCTTTTAAAAAAGCCTATAAAAAAAGGGAAGTAAAATACAGATGTCTTATTCAGGATGCATGAATCGCTGTTTTTCTAATAAAACAGCCTCTGTCTCTACATGAGACTCATCTGGTACACAACAATCCACAGGGCAAACTGCGGCACATTGAGGCTCTTCATGGAAACCAACACATTCGGTACACTTATCCGGCGATATATAATAAATTTCATCTGAAATAGGATCCTGAACAGCATCGGCGTCAGCCGCAATGCCATTCGGCAAAACAATGGAACCTTTTAAAGAGGTACCGTCACTGTAACGCCATTCTTCTGCGCCCTCATATATGGCGGTATTTGGACATTCTGGCTCACAAGCGCCACAATTAATACATTCGTCTGTAATGATAATTGCCATAGTAAAAATTTAAGTTAATCGGGTGTATTGATTACTTTTGCACAAAGGTAAAACCTAAAAACCGCTCAAACAAATATTATGCCCACATATCAAAATAGATTTAATGCTGTTGTTGCTTTTGGAAAAACACTCCAAGCTATGGTACAGGCTAAAGAGGAAAACAAGCGCAATGTCCCTCACCTAGAAGATTGGGAAAAACGCATTGCTCTTGCAGGTCATAAAAATGGTTGGTTCACGGAGGAAAATATTTGGTATGCCACCGCACAGTGGGCCAAAGAATTGACTGCTGAAAAGCTTGAAAAATGGGTAGCTTCTTACCCCACTCCCACAAAACAACCCATTGTGCTTCTAATCATGGCTGGGAATATTCCTTTGGTGGGTTTTCATGACTTTTTAACGGCCTACCTGGCCGATGCCAAAATCTTAATAAAATTAGCCTCAAACGATCAAGTATTGCTTCCTTGGATTTTAAACTTCTTGCAAGCGCACACCCAGGAGGACCCTGGTCATGTAAAAGTTTTGGAGAAAATAAATGCGCCATACGACGCTTTAATTGCTACAGGTAGTGACAATACCGCTAGATATTTTGAGCATTATTTTGGACACAAACCTAATATTATTAGAAAAAACAGAAATTCCGTTGCTGTAATTACTGGAAAAGAAAGTCCTGAAATGCTTGAAAAACTAGGAGAAGACGTCTTTAGGTATTTTGGTTTAGGTTGTAGGTCTGTCTCTAAGATATACGTGCCTAAAGGATATGATTTTGATATTCTATTCAAAGCACTTTATGTATATAGGGACCTTATTGATTATGAAAAATACAGCAATAATTACGATTATAACAAGGCGGTGTATCTCATGAGTTTATTTAAAATACTAGACAATGGTTTTTTAATTATAAAAGAAGACAGCGGCCTTACCTCACCTATAGGATCACTTCATTTTGAATACTACGAGACTTTAGAAACATTGGAAAAAGAGCTAGAAGCAAAAGCTGATTTACTTCAATGTATTGTAGGGCCCTCTGGATTTCTGAACAGTATTGGTTTTGGAGAAACCCAAAAACCAAGCCTGACAGATTACGCAGATGGAGTAGACACCATGGATTTTATTTTATCCTTATAAAATTCTCTTAAAGCACTTACTTTTTAGATTAATTATAAGACCTTTGTACGCTGAATTTCTACTAAAGAAACTTTCATGAAAAAACATAATTTTAGTGCTGGACCCTGTATACTCCCCAAAGAAGTTTTGGATAAAGCAGCTCAATCAGTAGTGAATTTTAACGACTCAGGGCTCTCTTTATTAGAGATCTCTCATCGCTCAAAGGATTTTGTTGCGGTAATGGATCAAGCACAAGAGTTGGCTTTATCACTTTTAAATTTGGAACGCAAGGGATACAAAGCCCTATTTCTACACGGTGGTGCTAGTCTGGAATTTTTAATGGTTGCCTATAACTTATTAGAAACAAAAGCCGCTTATATCAATACAGGAACCTGGAGTGACAAAGCCATTAAAGAGGCTAAAGCTTTTGGTGAAGTAATTGAGGTAGGGTCATCAAAATCAGAAGGATACAAATATATTCCAAAAAATATTGAAGTACCTGCAGACGTAGACTACCTGCACCTCACTTCTAATAACACCATCTACGGGACACAATTTCAACAGTTTCCAAAAGTGAATGTCCCTATGGTTTGTGATATGAGTTCAGATATCTTTTCGAGGACTATGGATTTCTCTGCCTTTGACTTAATATACGCGGGGGCACAAAAAAACATGGGCCCTGCGGGCACCACGCTTGTAGTAGTTAAAGAATCGATTCTTGGAAAAGTTTCTAGACATATTCCAGAAATGCTAAACTATCAAACCCATATAGATAAGGGAAGTATGTTTAACACACCAGCGGTTTTTCCAGTGTATGTATCTATGTTAACCATGTCTTGGCTCAAAGAGCTGGGAGGCATTGCAGCAATTGAAAAAATTAATAGAAAAAAAGCCAGATTACTCTATTCTGAAATAGATCTAAATCCATTGTTTACAGGTTACGCAAACAAAGAGGACCGATCATATATGAATGCGACATTCACCCTATCTGACCCTGCCTTAGAGACACGCTTCAATGAAATGTGCGTTGCTGGAGGGATAAATGGATTAAACGGTCATAGATCCGTTGGGGGGTATAGAGCGTCTATGTACAACGCACTTTCACTTGAAAGCGTGGGTGTACTGGTAGATATAATGAGTGATCTAGAAAGAAAAGCATAAAAAATGAAGATTTTAGCGAATGATGGTATTCATCTAAGTGGCCTTAAATACTTAGAAGAAGCTGGCCACCAAGTAGATACTACTACAGTATCTCAGTCACAATTAGCCCATTACATTAATGAGCAGCAAATTGAGGTAGTTTTAGTACGATCTGCAACCGAGATAAAAGAAGATATCATTGACCAATGTCCTTGTATTAGAATCATTGGAAGAGGAGGTGTTGGCATGGACAATATTGCTGTAGATTACGCTTTATCTAAAGGAATTAAAGTTATAAACACTCCAGATGCTTCTGCAAGAGCTGTAGCGGAATTAAGTTTTGCTCACCTTTTATCTGGTGCAAGATTTCTCTATGATGCCAACAGAAATATGCCCTTAGAAGGCGACACCCATTTTAAAGATCTAAAAAAATCTTATGCCACCGGCATTGAGTTAAAGGGAAAAACTTTGGGTATTTTTGGGTTTGGCAATATTGGCAAAGAAACAGCTAAGATAGGACTTTCTATGGGTATGAAGGTACTCTTTTTTGATCCTGAAATAAAAAACACCACTATTGAATTAGACTTTTTCAATGGGGAAAAAATTTCCTTCCCACTAGAAGGAAGCAGTAAAGAAAGTGTCTTAAAAGAATCTGATTTTATCTCCCTACACGTTCCCTCTCAAAGTCAATATTGTATAGATAGAAATGCATTTGGATTATTAAAAAAAGGGGTTGGCATAATCAATACAGCGAGGGGAAATGCCTTAGATGAAGTAGCTCTTATTGAGTTTTTAGACAACGGAACTGTAGCTTTTGCTGGATTAGACGTATTTGAGTCTGAACCAAATCCTGAAATAAAGATACTCATGCATCCAAATATTTCATTGACACCTCATATTGGCGCAGCTACTCTTGAAGCTCAGGAGAAAATAGGGCTTTCTTTATCCAAACAAATTATTTCTTTTGACAATGCATAAACCTTCTTATTTTTCAAAATTAAAAGATAAGTGGTCGATTTCTTCTAACGGAGCACTTGTCGTTATTTTTATAGTCTTTTCAATTACTGGAAGTAGCGCCCTAAAACTGGCCAGACCTGTTTTGGATTTTGTTGGATTGGAGCGCAGTGCTTTTGAAGACCACTGGTACACCTTACTTTTTTACTGGACCTTGAGAATATTAATTATATTTCCAATCTATCAAGTATTACTTGTAGCTATTGGTGGGTTATTTGGTCAATTCAAGTTCTTTTGGAATTTTGAGAAGAAAATGCTCAAGAGAATGGGCTTGGGATTTCTTTTTAAATAGACATTTAACAATTCTTTAAGATTTATCTCTATTCCTAAATCCATATATTTGAAATGATGTTTACCACTCGTGGAATATATGGGATATTTTTTGTACTACTTTTTTTCTTAAAAAGTAGTACGATACACGTTTATACCCACGATAGTAACCATGCAGATAAAACAAGTCATTGTCAGACCTGTGAAATACAACAACTACAGTCTCCTTTAATTTTAGTCGCTGAAATAGATTGCATTGTTAACAATGATTTTGCTATTGTTACTTCAAAGCAATGTAAGCAAACACCAGCGCAAGTTTTAACATATTCAGCTTACACCAATATCTGGTCTAGACCCCCACCGTCTAACTATAATTCTTAGATATTGAAGTGCTTGCATAGCACTAGTTGTAATTTGAATATGTATTCATGAAATATATTTTATTATTGTTTGTGTCATTTGTATTGGGCAATGCCAATGCACAAGACTGCCATTTGGTCATTAAAGGTAAGGTGATTGACCAGCACGATGGAAAACCCTTAAAGGGC
>CAKZOR010000010.1 GCA_937136755.1 uncultured Flavobacteriaceae bacterium
AGGCACAAAAAAGTGGGGGTTTTTAAGTAGTGTTACCCATAGTAATTTCGAAGATTTGCAAATGGGAAAACACGGTCCGTCTGCGTATTTGAGACCTCAGTTTGTTTTGCAGGGGGGCGGTACAGATCTTCTGGTAGACAATCCCAATCCAAGGCTTCAAAACCCTACAGGATACAATCAGATAAATAGCCTACAGAAAGTACGTTATAAAGAGAATGAAAGCCTTGAATTCCAACTAGGGGTTTATTTTTCTGAGACGTCTCATTTTGCCAGATATGACCGACTTACAAGACCCGACAATGCTGGCACAGGATTTCGCTCCGCAGTCTGGGAATACGGTCCGCAAAAATGGTTAATGACCCACTTTAATATTTCTCATACCCCTGAAAACACTTTTTATGAGGGACTTAAATTTACGGCAGCCTATCAGCGTTTTAATGAAAGTCGTTTTGACAGAGATTTTGGCGCGCTGTCTCTTTTTGGCACCGAGGAGAAAGTAGACGCACTTTCCTTTAATTTGGATATTGAGCATGAAAAAACGGGTGCCTTTAGGTTGTTCTATGGCGCAGAATTCATAGGAAATAAAGTGTATTCAAAAGGATCAGAAGAAATAGTAAGTAGTAATATTATTTTAGCTGCTGCCTCAAGGTATCCAGACAATAGTTTGTGGCGTTCCTCAGCAGTCTATTTAAACAGCACCTTTAAAGCCTCTGATAATTTTAAATTTTTAGGGGGTCTTCGTTACAGCCATGTATGGGTAAATGCTTCTTTTGACAATGAATTTTATAATTTCCCTTTTGAAAAGACGGACCTCAGTACTGGTGCATTTACTGGTAGTTTGGGATGGAGTTGGTTTTTAGCAGAAGATTTGCAGTTCAGTTGGAATGCTACAACAGGATTTAGAGCCCCTAATATAGACGACATGGGTAAGATTTTTGACTCTGAACCAGGAGCGGTGGTGGTTCCAAATCCTAGTTTAAAGCCTGAGTATGCTTATGGTACAGAACTTGGGATTAAAAAGAATTTTTCTGATAGAGCGGTTTGGAGATTTGCCGCATACTATACCCATTTAAAAGATGCCTTAGTTAGAAGAAATTTCACTTTTAACGGGCAATCTCAAATAGCGTATCAGGGTAGCTTGAGCCAGGTTCAAGCCGTTCAAAACGCAGCCAATGCTTATGTATATGGATGGGAAATTGGGGCAGATTTTATTTTGAGTCCTTTCCTGTCTTTTGCAGCAAACTACAGTTATATCAAAGGTACAGAGGAAGAAGACAATGGGGACTTATCCCCAGGTAGGCATGTGGCACCCTCTTTTGGAGACGCCCAGCTGGTTTATAAAAACTCGAGGTTTAAGGCCAGTGTATTACTTAATTTCAGCAATGAAATAAGCGCAGACCAATTGCCTATTTCGGAACAATCTAAAAGTTATATGTATGCTTTAGACAGGTTTGGAGACCCATACAGTCCCGCTTGGCATACCCTTAATTTTAGGTCTCAATACACCCTAACCAATGCTATTACAACCTTTTTGGCTTGGGAGAATATCACCAACCAATTGTACAGGACCTATTCTTCTGGTTTGAGCGCCCCCGGTAGCAACCTTATTTTGGGTGCCAGCTACCAATTTTAAGGATTTTATATATCTAATTAAGACTCCATCAATTTCCTTTTTTGAACTCCCCTTTAAAATGAGCGGAGTTTCGTTCTAATTGCTTAATTTTGCCCCTTTCATACCGCATACAAGACCTTAGTACTATGAAGTTTGCAGAATATAAAGGATTAGATTTACCTGGTATTTCCAAAACTGTTTTACAGGATTGGAAAGACAAAGAGGTATTCCAGAAAAGTGTAGATCAGCGTGAAGGACAGCCTTCTTATGTGTTTTTCGAGGGGCCACCATCGGCCAACGGCCTGCCTGGAATTCACCATGCAATGGCGAGAACAATCAAAGATATTTTCCCTAGATACAAGACCATGAAAGGTTTTCAGGTCAAGCGAAAAGCAGGTTGGGACACCCACGGATTGCCTATTGAATTAGGGGTAGAAAAAGCCTTGGGTATTACCAAAGAAGACATTGGCACCAAAATATCTGTAGAGGAATACAACAAAGCTTGTAGAGCCGCTGTGATGCGTTACACCGACGTTTGGAATGACATGACAGACAAGGTAGGCTATTGGGTAGATATGGAAGATCCCTATATTACTTATGAGCCTAAATATATGGAGTCTGTTTGGTGGTTGCTAAAAGAGATTTACAACAAAGGACTTATCTATAAAGGATATACCATTCAGCCCTATTCTCCCAAAGCAGGAACTGGACTGAGCTCTCATGAGTTAAACCAGCCAGGTACCTATCAGGATGTGACTGACACCACTGTAACGGCCCAGTTTAAGGCCAAAGAAGAGACGCTTCCTAAAGCATTACAAGGCTTAGACGCGCCGCTGTATTTTTTAGCTTGGACCACAACGCCATGGACACTGCCAAGTAATACGGCCTTGACCGTAGGACCTAAGATTGAGTATGTGTTGGTGCGTAGTTTTAATCAGTACACCTTTGAACCTATGAATGTGCTGCTGGCTAAAGCGTTGGTGGGCAAGCAATTTTCAGGAAAGTACCAGGCGGTAGATACTCTAGAAGCCATTCAACAATACAGTAAAGAAGACAAAAAAATACCTTATTTGGTGGTGTCATCCTTAAAAGGAACAGACCTCATAGGGGCCAAATACGAACAACTCATGACGGGCGTATTGCCTTGTGATCATCCTGAAAATGCTTTCAGGGTCATTGGAGGAGATTTTGTCACCACGGAAGACGGTACCGGTATTGTACATACAGCGCCTACTTTTGGTGCAGACGACGCCTTGGTAGCCAAGCAAGCGACCCCAGAAATACCGCCCATGTTGGTCTTAGACTCAGACGGAAATAAAGTGCCTTTGGTCAATTTACAGGGAAAGTTTAGACCCGAAGTTACTGGCTTGGCAGGGAAGTACGTTAAAAATGAATACTACCCCGAAGGAGACGCTCCAGAACGTTCTGTAGACGTAGAAATAGCGATCAGACTCAAAGAGGAAAACAGGGCTTTTAAGGTAGAAAAATACGTACACTCTTATCCAAATTGCTGGAGAACAGACAAGCCAATATTGTACTATCCATTAGACTCTTGGTTTATAAAAATGACCGAGGTAAAGGATAAAATGGTGTCTTTGAACCAGCAAATCAATTGGAAGCCAAAAGCCACCGGAGAAGGTCGTTTTGGAAATTGGTTGGCCAACGCCAACGATTGGAACCTTTCTAGATCTAGATACTGGGGAATTCCACTCCCTATTTGGAGAACGGCAGACGGGAAAGAAGAAATGATGATTGGTTCGGTAGCAGAACTCAAAGCCGCTATGGCAGATGCTGTAGCTGCGGGACATATGGCTAAAGATATTTTTGAAGACTTTAAAGTAGGGGACTATTCAGAAGCGAATTACGCTACCATTGACCTCCATAAAAATATTGTAGATCAGGTGGTTTTGGTGTCTAGTACAGGGGCTCCTATGTACAGAGAATCAGACTTAATAGATGTTTGGTTTGACTCTGGCGCTATGCCTTATGCCCAGTGGCACTACCCCTTTGAGAACAAAGAATTAATAGATGAAAATAAGGCCTTCCCCGCAGATTTTATTGCTGAGGGGGTAGACCAGACCAGGGGGTGGTTTTACACCCTTCACGCCATTGCAACGATGGTTTTTGACAGACCGGCCTACAAAAATGTAGTCTCTAACGGGATGGTGTTGGACAAAGACGGCAAGAAAATGTCTAAGCGCCTTGGCAATGCCATTGATCCTTTTGACACTATTGCGGCCCACGGGGCCGATGCCACTCGCTGGTATATGATATCTAACGCCAATCCATGGGACAACCTCAAGTTTGACCCAGAAGGGATTGTAGAGGTAAAGCGCAAGTTTTTTGGCACCCTTTACAATACCTATTCTTTCTTTAGCCTATACGCCAATCTGGATCATTTTGACAACAGCGCCCCCCAGATTCCATTGGCAGACAGACCTGAAATTGATCGTTGGGTGCTTTCAGAACTCCATAGTTTAATCATCAGGGTAGAAGCCGCTTATGAAGCTTATGAACCCACCAAAGCAGCGAGAGCCATCTCGGATTTTGTACAAGAAAATTTGAGCAACTGGTATGTTCGTTTATGTAGAAGACGTTTTTGGAAAGGAGAATACGGACCAGATAAAATTGCTGCCTACCAGACGCTCTATGAGTGTTTGTTAGTGGTATCTAAATTGTCTGCTCCTATAGCACCCTTCTTTATGGACAGGTTATATCTAGATCTAGCTAGCGTATGTGATCCTAATGTAAAAGAAAGTGTGCATTTAGCGCAATTTCCAGAGGCCAATAGTGCTGTTATTGACACCCATTTAGAGCGTAAAATGCAATTGGCCCAAAACATTTGTTCTTTAGTATTGTCTATAAGACAGAAAGAAAAACTCAAGGTGAGACAACCCCTTCAAAAAATCATGGTACCAGTTTCTGCTACAGTTAAATCAACAGATTTAAAAGCGGTGTCTTCATTGATTTTATCTGAGGTGAACGTAAAAGAGTTGGAGATATTAGAAGATTCTTCAGATATCCTGGTGAAACAGATCAAGCCTAATTTTAAGACCTTAGGACCTAAATTTGGTCCTAAAATGAAAGCGGTTGCAGCAGCCATTCAATCCTTGACCTCAAAAGATATTAACCAAATAGAGCAAAACGGAACCATTGATTTACAGATAGATGGGAACAAAATTTCTTTGGAATTGTCAGATGTGGAGATTAGTTCTCAGGATATTGAAGGATGGTTGGTAGCCTCTTCTGGCCCGTTAACAGTAGCCTTAGACGCTACTTTAAGCCCTGCTTTAAAATCAGAGGGAATTGCTAGAGAGTTGGTCAACAGGATACAGAATTTACGAAAAGACAGCGGTTTTGAAGTGACAGATAAAATTGTTATTAAATTTCTAAAAGACCCCTTTATAGATTCGGCATTATTAGATAATTTAGAATATATTAAAACGGAAACACTGGCGACAGAAATCTTGGTAGAAACGACGCTTAAAGAAGGACTGCCGATTGAATTTGATGAGGTGCGTTCAGTGTTATTTATTGAAAAACAAAACTAGTATGGCCACAGACTTAAAAAACAGGTATTCAGATAAAGATTTGGCAGAATTCAAAGTGCTTATTTCTGAAAAAATAGAAGTAGCGAAAACTCATTTAGAGCTTTTGAAAAGTTCCTATATGAATGATGGTAACAATGGTACAGACGACACTTCTCCAACCTTTAAGGCTTTTGAAGAAGGGTCTGAAACGATGAGTAAAGAAGCAAACACCCAATTGGCCATTCGTCAGGAAAAGTTTATCAGGGATTTAAAGAACGCGCTTTTAAGAATTGAGAATAAAACCTATGGGGTTTGTAGGGTTACTGGAAAATTAATCAACAAAGAAAGGTTAAAATTAGTCCCTCACGCTACCCTGAGTATTGAAGCTAAGAACATGCAAAAGTAATTGCTTTTTGAAGGGCTCACACAGCTTATTATTTCTGGTATTAGCCCTTCAGACAGTTTGGTCACAAAAGACCTTATTCAAAGTTTTAGAAGACCCTTCTCTTACACAAATCCATGTGTTGGCAGCGCAGGTCAATACATTGCGTCTAAAACCATCCCCCTCTAAGGAACTTCTAGTTACTGCCCGTTTAAATGGGGAGTATAGTCCACATCAAATGATCGTGTTTAGTAGAAAAGGGAATACCCTTTTTATAGGCCCTGACCTTTCAGCCACCTTTGAACTTCCCAATGACAAACTCAGTGCCCATAAAATATGGTCGATAGATTTGGCTGTTGAAATACCCGCGTATTTAGAAGTCTATATAGAAGGTGGTAATACCCAAATAAATGCTGAAGGTATTTTCGAGAAGCTCCAGATAGCACTCAAAGACGGATTGTGTGTTTTAGAAGAAGTAGGAAACATAGTTCAGGTAAATACCCTAAGAGCGCCTATTGTTTTAAGACAAACAAAAGGGGTCATTGACGCTAAAACCACTTATGGGCATGTAGACTTTTTAGCTATTCCCTCAGGAGATTCAAAGATTGTGTTGAGATCCCTTCATGGAGATATTAAAGTGCTCACAAAGGACTAGTTTCGTTTTAATAATAATGTTTATTTTAGCCGTCTAAGTACTTATGATGTTGAAAAAACCCTTCCTTCTCGCTTATTTTTTATTGATTCTAGATCAATGTGTTAAAATTTATATTAAAACACACTTTTTTTTAGGGGAGTCTGTAGAAGTTTTTTCTGGATTTCAAATCCTTTTTATAGAAAACGAAGGGGCTGCATGGGGAGCAAAACTCAGTGATATTTTACCCATTTCAGATGTGAGTGGGAAAATTGCCCTCACCGTTTTTAGGTTGTTTGCCATTGTTGGGATTGGTGCGTGGTTTGTGAGTTCTGTTAAAAAAGGAGTGCCACTTTTCTTGCAAATGGCCCAGGCCATGATTTTTGCAGGTGCTTTAGGAAATATTATTGACTCTGTTTTTTACGGGCTACTGTTCAACGACAGTATGTACCAAGTAGCGACCTTATTTTCAGAAGAGCCCTATGGTCAATTACTTCAAGGGAAAGTAGTAGACATGCTTTATTTTCCTCTTATAGACACTATATGGCCGGATTGGGTACCTGTTTTGGGCGGAAAAGCACTGCGGTTTTTTGAACCCGTATTTAATATAGCAGACACTGCTATTAGTACCGGTGTTGGTTTACTGTTATTCTTTAATAAAAAGGCTTTCCCACAAGACTAGACAAACCTGTACACTTGATGGGGTGTTACACAATAATCTAAAGGAATGTCTGTGGGGTCTAAGGATTCAATAAGCGCCTCAGGGCCAAAAAAAGAGAGCCCCACTTTAATGGTTTCAGGCCTGCATTTAGACAAAAAGCGATCGTAAAAGCCTTTTCCGTATCCCACCCTATGTCCTTTTTTATCATAGGCCAATAAGGGTATGAAAACCACTTCTATATCGCTATTGGGTACGGGCAATCCATTCTGTGGCTCGGGAATACCCCAAGTGTTTTGTTTTATTAAAGTGTTGTCTGTGAGTAAAAAATGCGTCATCTCTATATCAGAGGTCATTTTAGGTAAGCAGACCTCTTTGTCTTTCCCTTGAAGCAGCGCTAATATATACTCCGTATCTATTTCATGTTTAGAACGAATAGGTAAGAAGAGGCTGTAATAGCTAGCTTCCCAAATAGGACATTGAAGCAATTGATTGGCAATGGCTTGACTTTTCTCTTCTATATCCTTTTCAGAGAATACAGTTCTTTTTTTTAAGTATAGCGGTCTGAGCTGTTTTTTATTCATAGAGACAGTCAATAGATGATTCAAAAATACAGATAAAATAAAGTTTAGATCGTTTTTTCTGGTTTACCTTTGTGAGAAGCACCTATGACAGCCAACAGTATTTCCATACAGCTCAGCGTCCTTCCGGAAACTCCGGGGGTGTATCAGTTTTACGACCAATCAGATAAGATTCTTTATATAGGAAAGGCTAAAAACCTTAAAAAAAGGGTCAGCTCTTATTTTACTTTAAAACACGAGATTGCCAAGACCCGTTTGCTAGTCAAGAAAATTGTATTGATTAAGCATATAGTAGTTCCTACAGAATCAGACGCACTACTGTTAGAAAACAACCTCATTAAGAAATACCAGCCCAGGTATAATATTCTTCTAAAAGACGACAAAACCTTCCCTTGGATTTGCATTAAGAAAGAGCGGTTCCCTAGGGTGTTTTTAACCCGGCAACTCATCAAGGACGGCTCGGAATACTATGGGCCTTACACCAATAAAAAAATGGTGAAAGTGCTCTTAGAGCTCATCAAAGGATTGTATCCCTTAAGAACGTGCAACTATGACCTTTCTTATCAAAAAATCCAAGAAGGGCGGTATAAAAGTTGTTTGGAATATCATTTGGGAAATTGTCAGGCCCCCTGTGAAAATTTACAATCAGAAACTTCATACACCAAAGATATTGAGGCTATAAGGCATATTTTAAAAGGAAATTTATCACTAGCCATAAAGCATTTTAAGACCGAAATGGAGCGCTATGCCTCTGAGGAGGCCTTTGAAATGGCCCATAAAGTCAAAGAAAAAATAGAAGTATTGGCGGGTTACCAATCCAAATCTACTATTGTGAATCCTAAGATAAACAACGTAGATGTGTTTAGTATTATTTCAGACCAAACCCATGCCTATGTGAATTTTCTGGAGCTTTCTCACGGCGCTATTATTCGTTCTCATACTTTAGAAATAAAAAAACAGCTAGAGGAAACAGATGAACAGATTTTAGAATTTTCAATTGTTTCTTTAAGAGAGCGCTTTAATTCTATTTCAAAAGAAGTGATTCTGCCTTTTAAAGTGTTATTGCCAGAGGGTCTCAAAGCCACTATTCCCATACTGGGAGACAAGCAAAAATTGCTGGCCCTCTCAGAGCGCAATGCCCGTTTTTACAGGCAAGATAAACTGAGTCAGATGCGAATGGTAGATCCAGAGCGTCACTCAAAGAGAATAGTAGCACAAATTAAAGAAGACCTCAGACTTTCAGAACTTCCAGTACACATAGAGTGTTTTGACAATTCAAATATTCAAGGAAGCAACCCTGTAGCTGCTTGCGTGGTATTTATGAACGCCAAGCCCAATAAGAAAATGTACCGGCATTTTCACATTAAGACCGTAGAAGGACCAGATGACTTTGCCTCTATGGAAGAAGTGGTTTACAGACGCTACAAAAGACTCAAAGAAGAAGGCAGTTCTTTGCCACAGCTCATTGTTATAGATGGAGGAAAAGGACAACTGTCTGCTGCCTTAAAAGCATTGGATCAATTAGAACTGAGAGGGAAAATAGCCATTGTTGGAATAGCCAAGCGTTTGGAGGAGATTTATTTCCCAGAAGACCCCATACCTTTGTATTTAGATAAAAAATCTGAGTCTCTCAAAGTGATCCAACAATTGAGAAATGAAGCCCATAGGTTTGGGATCACATTTCATAGAAACCTCAGAAGCAAAGGGGCTATTGTATCTGAATTAGATGGTATTAAAGGCATTGGAGAAAAAACTGCTACCCAGTTATTAAGGCATTTTAAAACGGTGGCTAATATAAAAGAAGCTAACTTAGATGCTTTGATTGACCAGGTTGGACCTGCTAAAGCACGAATATTGTATGAACATTTCCACTAATTTTTCATATTCTTTTCCAAGACAAATTTGTCTGATGGTTCTTTTAGTTTTAGGCCTGGCAAAAGGCTATGCCCAAGATGCTGCAAATGTAGAAACGGTGGTTTTTGAGCATGCAAAATCACCAGTTCAGTCAAAAGAACTTAAAGTTGGTTTGGTATTAAGCGGTGGTGGCGCAAAGGGTTTGGCTCATATTGGAGCGCTTAAAGTAATCGAGGCCTCTGGGGTTCAAATAGATTATATTGCTGGGACAAGTATGGGCGCTATTGTAGGTGCTTTGTATGCCTCAGGATACAGGGCAAATGAGCTAGATTCTATATTTAGACAAATAAATTTTAACAGCCTTATTCAAGATGATTTTTCAAGGGCGAGTAAAACTTTTTACGAAAAAGAAGACGCAGAGCGCTACGCTATTAGCTTGCCTTTTGACGGGTATAAAATTTCTTTCCCTCAAGCTATTTCGGGAGGTCAGAAGGTTTACAATGAATTGGTTTCCCTGTTGTATCATGTAAAAGATGTGAGAAATTTTAATCAATTACCCATACCCTTTTTCTGTATGGCAACAGATATAGAAAATGGTACCGCTATTCGTTTAGACAATGGTTATCTTCCAGAAGCTATTATGGCTTCTGGAACCTTTCCATCTCTTTTTGAGCCCATGGAATTAGACGGAAAACTTCTAGTAGATGGGGGAGTTTTAAATAATTATCCCATCACAGAACTAAAGTCCTTAGGCGCAAACTTTATTGTAGGTGTAGACGTTCAACACGATCTTTCCAGCAGAGCTTCATTGGGTTCTGCAACGGATATCTTGTTACAGATTAACAATTTTAGGACCGTAGAGGCTATGAAAAAAAAGTCCAATGACACGGATATTTACATTAGGCCAAATATGGCGCCTTATACAGTAATCGATTTCGGTAAAGGAAGTGAAATTGTAGCCGAAGGTGCGCGTGCCGCTATGCTGCAAGAAAAAGCATTGCTGGAACTATCTAAAAAACAATTGAAAAGCAAGCCTGCAGATCAAACATCTTTATGGAAAGTCAATAGAAAAGACACCTTAAACATCACCTATATAGAGGTGAATGGCATGGTGAATTATTCAGACGATTATGTAAAAGGGAAGCTCAGGTTTAAAGAGGGTGATCAGATTAAGTTTGAAGATTTAAAGAAAGGCCTTAACGACTTTATAAACAAAAACGAACTAAGCGGTATGTTTGATGCCGACAATCTTGAAGCGCTAAACGGAACTAACCACAAGCATTATAGTGAATATTATAATGATGAATTGTTTAAAGGATTTTTATTATTATCAATTATAATATTTTTCTCTGTTCTGACCTATTTTTTTGTTGAGATTCCTGCAAGAAATAAGAAAAATTCATTTAAAATAATAGATAATTTATTAAGCTTATGGAATTTGCCTGTTAAAAATTATGTTTAATTTTATTGGATAGGTGATCGACAAGTACTACGATTTCATAAGAGTTCTTTGCAAATTTCAAGTTTAGAAATTAGCTTTCTTTCTTATATAGAAATTTGTATCCTATAATTAGTCAAAATCGTTCTGCTATCAAACTAAAACTTAATAAAATCAACACAAACCTGCATCTATTAATATTCATAATTAGCGGATTAATAATATGAATAAAAATAGAACATTTTAAATGTTCTCTATCATTAAGTTTAAAAACGTTCTAACTGACTAAGTTACATAAACCTTGTAAAAGTGCTTCGGAAATCTTATTTATTATTTAAACCTTATTTACAAAGTAAAAAATACTTCACGAAAAGCATGAATTATCAACATTCAGTTCTAACATAAATTGCTTTAAATTAATGGATCGGTGATATTTTAAACCACTGTATAATATTAAAAAGAAAAACAGTTTCTCTGCATTTTTACTTGTTTTTCATAATTACTTTCAATTTTGAAAATAAAAACA
>CAKZOR010000011.1 GCA_937136755.1 uncultured Flavobacteriaceae bacterium
GACTTTTAGCCGCTCCGCAATTAACGGAGAGGCTTCCTGTTTGTTATAGCCTTCTTTTTTAATCTGCTTATACAATTTGGCAACGGCATCATCTAAAAAGTGGCCTATTTTTTCCATCACTGTAACGGTATCAGCCATCTCCTTAGGGTGCTGCCCTAACTGCACCAAATTGTCGAAAAGCTCATTCACGTTGGTCATGTTAAAGTTGCCCGCCATGATGAGGTTTCTGTGCATCCAGTTGTTTTGCCTCAAGAAAGGGTGTACGCTTTCAATAGAATTTTTTCCAAAAGTACCGTATCTCACATGGCCTAAAAGAAGCTCCCCTATATAAGGAACGTGTTGTTTTTGTAAGGCTACACTGTCTTGGTATGCTGGATTGGCTTGAAGCTCTTTACTAATGCGCTGGTTAATCTGAGCAAAGATATCTTGTATGGGCTGCTGCTCAGCAGAACGCACCCTACTCATATATCTTGAGCCGGCCGGCATGTCTAATTTAATACTCGCAAAACCAGCACCATCTTGGCCCCTATTGTGCTGCTTCTCCATCATGAGGTACATTTTGTTTACCCCATAAAAGGCGGTGCCATACTTTTCTTTATAATACTCGAGAGGCTTTAAAAGCCTGATTAATGAAATTCCACACTCGTGTTTAATGGCGTCGCTCATAATAGATGCATCTGGGCCTTTTCAGGCGTTGTTGTGTTAGTACGAATTAAGCAAGGTCTATATTAAACTGGGTTAAAGCAATAAATTGTTTTAACCTGTCTTTAAGGACTTCTTGGTCTAAATCTATCAATCTTTCTGTTCCGAATTTCTCTACACAGAAAGAGGCAATATTTGATCCGTGAATCACGGCATTTTTCATGTTTTCAAAAGAGATGTTTTCACTCTGTGCCAAATAGCCTACAAAACCACCTGCAAAGGAATCTCCTGCTCCAGTAGGGTCAAAGACTTCTTCCAAAGGGAGGGCTGGGGCAAAGAACACTTGTTTGTCATGGAAAAGTAAGGCGCCGTGTTCTCCTTTTTTAATCACGACATAAGCAGGACCCATCTCGTGAATTTTAGCCGCTGCTTTGACCAGGGAATACTCTCCACTAAGTTGTCTGGCCTCTTCGTCATTAATGGTGATCACGTCTACCTTCTTAATCACGTCCATGAGCAGGTCTAAGGTATGGTCCATCCAGAAATTCATGGTGTCTAGCACAATGAGTTTTGGCTTTTTGGTCATTTGTTCTATAACACTGAGCTGTACACCTGGGTGTAAATTACCCAGCATGACTATGTCTGCATCTTGATAGTCCTGTGGAACCACAGGTTTAAAATCTGCCAATACATTTAATTCAGTGGCTAAGGTGTCTCTTACATTAAGGTCGTTGTGGTATTTGCCACTCCAAAAGAATGTTTTTCCGTCGGGCACTATTTCAAGTCCTGAAATATTTACATCTCGGTCTCTAAAAAGCTGCAAATGAGCCTCTGGAAAATCTGATCCCACTACAGAGACTACTGCGGTGTCTATTGCAGCAACATTTTTTGCTGCTAGGGCTATGTAGGTAGCGGCACCTCCTAAAATCTTATCCGTTTTTCCAAAAGGTGTTTCAATGGCGTCAAAAGCGACGGTTCCTACAACTAATAATTTACCCATTATTTAATAATTTTAGTGCAAATATAAGGAACCTAGATCTAGTGGTCTATGCGGTTTTTGGTTTTTTAATTCATTTTAAGTGGTTTTCACAAAACCGCTGTCTATATACAAGTCCTTTCCTTTAGAAGCGGCTACTGCCAATGCGTCACAACGCTCGTTTTGAGGGTGGTTGTTATGTCCTTTTATCCATTGAAAACGCACTTCATGCTTGGGATATTCTTTTAAAAAAGCCTTCCACAAGTCTACATTTTTTTTGTCTTTAAAGTTGGTTTTTACCCATCGTTGCAACCATTTTTTCTCCACAGCGTCTACCACGTATTTAGAATCTGTAAAAACCAGCACTTTTAGGGGAGCTTTTTTGAGTTTTCTAAGGGCCTCTATAACCGCAAGTAACTCCATTCTATTGTTGGTGGTATGGGTAAATCCTTGCGCAAATTCTTTTTTATAAGGGGTTCCCACCCATTCCATCACAATTCCATAGCCTCCTGGGCCAGGGTTTCCACTGGCTGCTCCGTCGGTATAGACATGAACGTCTGCTTTATGCATCTAATAAAGTTTCTATTGTTCTGGGGAAATGCATCGCCTCAAGGGCTTGGACTTTTGTGGCAATGTCTTCTGGTGTGTCTTGCGTATTTACAAGCGTTTTGGCCTGAAAAATAAGGGTTCCTTGATCGTAGTGTTCGTTTACGTAGTGAATGCTAATACCCGTTTCGGTTTCTCCAGCTTCTTTTACCGCCCTGTGTACATACATGCCATACATGCCTTTTCCACCAAATTTAGGTAGTAAGGCGGGGTGAATGTTCACTATTTTGTTCGGATATGCTTTGACCAGCCCATGGGGTATCTTTAAGAGAAAACCGGCCAATACGATGAGGTTAATAGAAAATCCTTTCAAGGTATTTAATAGCGTATTTTCATTTGAGAAGCCCGCTTTTGAGAGGTACACTAAAGGAATACCTAAGTTTTTGCACCTTTCAATCACGCCTGCTTTAGGATTGTTGGTGATCACTAAAGAAATGTACACCTCAGGGTTTTTGGCAAAATAATTCGCAATATTTTCAACGTTTGAACCGGATCCTGAGGCCAATAATGCTATGTTTTTCATTTTATGGTAGCGTTTTCTCCTTTGAAAAGGGCTTGAAATAGGGGTAGTTATTGATTAAAGATTAAAAATACGACACATTTTGGACACAAATCGCGTTATTAATCCAAAGTTTTTTATTTTTGCAAACATATAAAATTTAAAAACCAAATTATTATGTCAGACATTGCATCAAGAGTAAAGGCCATTATCGTAGATAAGTTAGGCGTTGACGAAAACGAAGTTGTAACTGAAGCAAGTTTCACCAACGACCTTGGGGCCGATTCATTGGACACTGTTGAGTTAATTATGGAATTCGAAAAAGAATTTGATATTCAAATTCCGGATGACCAAGCAGAAAACATTGCCACTGTAGGTCAAGCCATTTCTTATATCGAAGGAGCTAAGTAATTTCACGATATATTAAAACATTGTAAATTATCCATGTGGTTGTAAACTGCATGGATAATTTTTTTTAAATTACCTTTGTATTCTGTAATAAAACTAAAACAAATTACATGCAACTAAAGCGCGTAGTAGTTACTGGATTGGGCGCATTAACGCCCATAGGTAACAATGTAGCCTCCTACTGGGAAGGCCTAAAGTCAGGTAAAAGTGGCGCAGGCCCTATTACTCATTTTGACAACACCCATTTTAAAACCAAATTTGCTTGTGAACTCAAGGGCTACAATGCAGAGGACTATTTCGATAGAAAGGAAGCTAGAAAATTAGATAAATTTGCCCAGTACGCTATGGTAGCTGCTGACGAGGCTATCGCCGATGCCGCTCTCCCATTAGATAGCCTAGATAAATTCAGGGTTGGCGTTATTTGGGGTGCTGGAATTGGTGGATTAGAGACCTTTCAAAACGAAGTGCTCAATTATGCAGCAGGAGATGGGACGCCTAGATTCAACCCCTTCTTTATTCCAAAGATGATTGCAGACATTGCGCCGGGAAACATTTCCATTAAGCATGGATTTATGGGACCCAATTACGCGACTGTTTCTGCTTGTGCCTCTTCATCTAATGCACTTATAGACGCTATGAATTACATTCGCTTGGGTCATTGCGACGTGATAGTTTCCGGAGGAAGTGAGGCCGCAGTAACGATTGCAGGAATGGGTGGTTTTAACGCCATGCATGCCCTTTCTACTAGAAATGAAAGCCCTGAAACCGCCTCAAGACCTTTTGACGCTTCTAGAGATGGTTTTGTTTTAGGCGAAGGCGCAGGTGCTTTAATCTTAGAGGAATACGAACATGCTGTTGCCAGAGGTGCACAGATCTACTGTGAAGTAATGGGTGGAGGAATGACCTCAGACGCACACCATATGACCGCACCACATCCGGAAGGAATAGGGGTAGTTCGCGTGATGGAAAATTGTTTGAGAGATGCAGGAATGACTCCAGATCAGGTAGACGCAATTAACACCCATGGAACTTCTACTCCTCTTGGAGATGTGGCGGAACTAAAAGCCATTAGCAAGGTATTTGGAAGTCACGCGCCAAACATTAATATCAATTCTACAAAATCAATGACAGGTCACTTGTTGGGAGCTGCTGGAGCTATTGAAGCCATTGCATCTATTTTAGCTATGAAGCACAGCCTAGTACCCCCTACGATTAACCATACAGTGGCAGATCCTAATATTGATTCGAGCCTTAACCTTACCCTCAATAAAGCGCAAGCGAGAGAGGTAAATGTTGCCATGAGTAATACCTTTGGTTTTGGCGGACACAATGCTTGCGTGTTGTTCAAAAAATTAAATGCTTAATATGGGATTACGCCCCTATATATTTAATTCCCGTCCTAAAGAGGATGGGAATTTTTTTACAGGGATGCGAAATATACTGGGTTTTAAACCTAAAAACCTATCCATTTATAAAAAAGCTTTTATTCACCGTTCCTTACATTTGAAGGACCCTCAAGGAAATCCATTAAACTACGAGCGTCTAGAGTTTTTAGGAGATGCTATGTTGGGGGCTATTATTTCAAAGTATATCTATAATGAAGTGCCTGCCGCAGACGAGGGTTACCTCACTAAAATGCGTTCTAAAATTGTCAGTAGAGAGCATTTAAATGAACTGGGTAAGGAGCTTAATTTACTATCATTCGTAGACAGCAAAGTACACAAAGACCATTTTGGAGACAATGTACACGGCAATGTATTTGAAGCTTTGGTAGGGGCTATTTATCTAGACAGAGGCTACAAATACTGTGAAAATTTCATACATCACAAAATTATTGAGCCTCATGTAGATTTGGCCAAGCTAGAAGGAAAGGTGATCTCTTATAAAAGTCTCTTAATTGAGTGGTGCCAAAAGGAGAAAAAAACCTTTAATTTTCAGATATTTGAAGACAGTGGCAATGATCCTGTAAGGCATTTTTCAGTAAAACTTTCGATCAATAAAAAGGTGGTTTCAAAAGGCCGTGGACCCTCTAAGAAAAAAGCAGAAGAGCAGGCAGCAAAAAGAGCTTTTTTTGCGCTTCAGGAAAAAATTGACGCTTAAAAAGCGTACTGCAAACGTTTTCGTAATTTTTTTAGTCAGATTAGACAGTACAGTCTGCTTGTAGAAAAGGGAGATTATATATATTTGTTTGTTTAGATATTTAATATGACGGCACTCCATAAAATATCAATGGATTTTTATGAGTCTGAATATGCACTTATAGCTCTGCATACTTCATTGGAAGATTACGCTATAGCTTATTGGTTAAACAAACATCTAAAAACAAAATTTAAACGGCATAATAAAGACCTGGATTTGAATACAGAAGCGACGTTTTCTGTTTTTGATTGGCATGACCTAAGCTCAGATTCGTATTGGACACTTTTGTCTAACAAGCACTTGAGTTTTCAGCATCAAACCACACAAGATCTTTTCACCAATGCTGCCTTAGAAAAAAAGCAGTGCCTCGTTCCAGAACATAAAGGGGTAGATTTTTTTCTAAAAATAGAAGAACAAGGTTTTTTAAATATAAAAGAGCTAGTAGTTAAATTAAAGCAGTTACCCGTGATAGTTACTGCGTTTACAGTAGACCAAAGCCAACTAAAGTCAAAAAACAACTTAATTTTTTAAAAATCAATCCTGAGACTGCTTTAGAGCGAACAAACAAAAAGTTCATGGAGCGTTTTACTCATATAGAATCGAAAGCATCTGAAGCTGGAAAAAAAATAAATGAGCTTAGCCTGGCCGAAATGGAAGTATATTGGCAGCAGGCAAAATCAAAAAATTGAATTATTCTTAGGTGGTATTTTCTTCCTCTGATTGCGTTTCGTTTTCTTCTGATGAGATGGCGTCTCTGGCTTCTATCTCTCTTTTGAATTTTCTCAGCCCTACCAATTTTTCTTTGTGATTGTCTATCTCGGCATTTAGATCATTCAATCTAGAAGTAACGTCTTGAAAAAGGGGATTATCATTGCTGGTATTGGAAAAGTAGTCTAAATTATTTTCCAGTTGTCTGGTTTCGGAGCGGAGTTCCTCAATTGCTTTTTTAATGTTTTGGATTTCTCTTGACAATTCATTGTCATCATTTTTAAGCATGAAAAAGCTTACATAGTTTTGGGCTTCATTCTTCACGCTTTTTTCCATTTCAGTAGCGTCGATCAAGGAAATGAATTTCTTTTTAAATGATTCAATGTTTTTGGTGTTGGTATCGCCAGATACCTTCCCAAGAAGATTGTATTCCTCCCAAACACCATCAAAAAAAGATTTAAAGGCCTCTGTCTCAAGGGGGATTTCTACTTTTTCAATCCCTTTAATGAATTTATCTTTCTTTTTTAGCGACTTTTCCTCTTCCTCGTTAATTTTCTGATAGC
>CAKZOR010000012.1 GCA_937136755.1 uncultured Flavobacteriaceae bacterium
CTATTGCAGATAAAGTTGGTGCGTTACTTTTAGCAGATATTTCTCATCCATCTGGACTCATTGCAAAGGGTATACTAAACGATCCAATTCCCCATTGTCATATAGTAACTACTACGACACATAAAACTTTAAGAGGTCCAAGAGGTGGATTAATCCTTATGGGAAATGATTTTGATAATCCTTTTGGAATTACCCTAAAAGATGGCTCTTTGAGAAAAATGTCTTCTTTGTTAGATCTTGCCGTATTTCCTGGAAATCAAGGAGGTCCCTTGGAGCATATTATAGCGGCAAAAGCGATTGCTTTTGGAGAAGCATTATCGGAACCTTTTTTACATTATATGTTGCAAGTAAAGAAAAACGCAGCGTCTATGGCAGCAGCTTTTGTAGCTAAGGGCTATGATATTATTTCTGGAGGAACAGACAATCACATGATGTTAATAGATCTCAGAAATAAAGGGATTAACGGTAAGCAAGCTGAATTTGCACTCGTGCAAGCAGACATTACAGCCAACAAAAACATGGTTCCTTTTGACGACAAATCTCCCTTTGTTACTTCTGGAATTAGGTTTGGAACTGCAGCAATCACCACCCGAGGCTTAAATGAATCAGATATGAAAACAGTGGTAGATCTTATTGATAGGGTTTTATCTGATATAGACAATGAAGCATCAATAGCACAGGTTAAAGATGAGGTGAATGCTTTAATGGGTCATAGGGCTTTATTTAATGCTTAGATTAATTCTATTCAAAAATCAAAAAGGGCTGTCAGTTAAGACAGCCCTTTTTTGATTTATTCAATGCACAAATAAATTGTCACACCATTTTAGCTATAAGCATTCTGCTATTTCTTAAAAACATCCGATACATTTTCAGGAATTCTCTTGGGCTTAAATGTATTTGCATCTAACAAACACCATGAAGTGGTTGAGGTTACCGAGGCTTTTTTATCAGTTTCGTTATAAAACTCAACTATTCTAGTAGCCATGGCGCCATTAGAAGATTCTAAATATGTTTTCACACTAATATTATTACCTAAAAAACTTGCTTTTCTGTATTCTATACAATGCTTTGTCATGACCCAAGCCCATTTTTCTTGCATTTCTTTTGGTGCTTTTTCTCTCCAGTGGGAAAGTGCAATGTCTTGAACCCAATCTACATATTTCACATTATTTACATGATTTAATTCATCTAAATCACATTGTTGTACCCTTATTTTTTTTTCAAACATTATTTCTTTTCTAAACGTACTTCAAACATTTTGTCCCATTTTTTTCCCGTGACAAAAAAAGTGCCTCTTTTAGGGTGGTAAGCAATTCCATTGAGAACATCTAACCCAGGGTGAGGCGTGACCAATTTTTTTAATCCACTAAAATTAACGACCCCTTCAATGGCACCAGAGGTAGCATTAATCACCATAACACTTTCCTTTAAATATACATTGGCATAAATAAGGCCATTAACATACTCTAATTCATTGGTGTTCTTAAAAAAGCTTTTGTTGGTGGCTAATTCAATATGACTCACCTCGCTAAGATTTTGAGGGTCTAAAAACCAAATTTTTTGAGAACCATCACTTTTAAAGAGTTTTTCGCCGTCGTTACATAGTCCCCATCCTTCTTTACTTTGGCCATAGGAGAATTGCGACAGTTCGTTAAAATTTTTGGGATCAAATACAAACCCCTTACCGCTTTGCCAGGACAGCATATAAATGCGATCATTCAGAATGGTAATTCCTTCCCCAAATATAGCTTCTGGAAGCGCTAATTTCTTGAGCACTTTACCCGTTTTAAAGTCCACTTTTCTCAGGCTTGAATAGCCTCTAAGTCCTGTGCTTTCATATAAAGTATCTCTATAGAACTCTAGACCTTGAGTGTCGGCGTTTATGTCGTGAGGAAAAGTATTTAAGATAGTATAAGTATACAGCTCTGGGCCTTTTTCTGCAAAAATTTTAATTTTTTCAGAAAGCTTATAAGCATTGTTATCTCCGCTTATTCTCAGCTCTAAAGTTTTGTTACCTAAGCTATTCGCAATGAGTTTAACACTGTCACCTTTGGTTTCCAAAGCTTTTCCGTCCAAGAAAAACGATAGGCTGTCAGGGGCCTTATCCCCATTGGATATTACTTTAAAACCAGCCCAATCTCCATGCTGATAGCGCTTGTCTTTATTAGATAATTTTAAGCTGTAGGGCAGTATTTTTTTTTGAGAACCACCACAAGCAAACATAAGAATGCTTAAAAAACTGAGGCTTAATATTTTAGGTATTTTCATTGTGGTATATTTATAATTCACAAGGTATTTAATATAAATTAGATCTTAAAATGATCCCTAAAAAATTCGGAAAGCTTTAAGGTTTAATTATATTTGCATGGGCAAGTCCTATACGACCAGCTCCTGCAGAATCCCCCAGGGTGGGAACACAGCAAGGGTATGTGGTTGTAGCGGTGCGATGTAGGTAGCTTGCCCTTTTTTTTGTTTCTTTGTTTACATAAGCAGATATGAAACCCCTCCCCATAATTTTTATCACAGGTGCTTCTTCAGGAATTGGAAAATCCATAGGTATATACCTCACAGAAAAAGGCTGTAAAGTATACGGAACAGCACGAAATCCAGACCAATACAAAGATTTTAACCACTTTCGTTTACTCGCCTTAGATGTTTCTAAACCAGATACAATACAGGCTGCTGTGAATGAAGTTTTATCCCTTTCTGGGCGCATAGATGTTTTGATAAATAATGCTGGAGTGGGTATCACAGGTCCCTTAGAAGAGACCCCATACGAGGCTATTGACCATTGTTACGATACAAATTTCAAAGGACCAATGCGGGTCATTGAAGCGGTATTGCCTGCTATGAGAAAGCAGCAATCGGGATTAATTATTAATATTACATCCATTGCTGGTGCGATGGGATTACCGTACAGAGGTATTTACTCCGCTTCTAAAGCTTCTTTGAGTATTATTACAGAGACTTACAGCATGGAACTTAAACCTTTTGGCATAAAGTGCTGTTCTTTAGCCCCGGGTGACTTTGCGACTAATATTGCCGCAGGCCGATACCACGTTGCTGCTAAAAAAACATCTCCTTACCACCCTTTCTACCAGCAGAATCTCGATCAAATGAATGCACATGTTTCCGCAGGTTCAGATCCAATTGAAGTTGCGAAATCTGTATACAAAATAATGAATACCAAACAACCTAAAGTTCATTATGTAGTAGGGAGTCCATTGCAGAAATTTTCTTTAGTACTCAAGAAACTACTGCCGAGCAAAGTATTCGAAAAGATGCTTTCAAGACATTATAATTTATAAAATATTTTTTCATTAAAGTCAATGACTTATATTTAGTCTTTATAACATTATTAATCCTTTCCTTTAAAACAAATCACATGAAATTTTTTATAGACACCGCCAATTTAGATCAGATTAAAGAAGCTCAAGACTTAGGAATTTTAGACGGTGTAACCACCAATCCTTCTTTAATGGCTAAAGAGGGCATTACAGGGCAGGACAATATTTTAAAGCATTATGTGGCTATATGTGATATTGTAACTGGAGATGTCTCTGCAGAAGTTATTGCAACAGATTTTGAGGGTATGGTTAGAGAGGGAGAGGCTTTGGCAGCACTGCATTCACAAATTGTAGTGAAAGTACCCATGATCAAAGAAGGTATAAAAGCGATTAAATATTTTTCAGACAAAGGAATTAAAACCAATTGTACTTTGGTCTTTTCTGTAGGTCAAGCGTTATTAGCTGCAAAAGCTGGAGCTACTTATGTCTCTCCATTTATAGGTCGTCTGGACGACATTGCTACAGATGGTTTAAATCTTATAGCAGAAATAAGACAGGTATATGACAATTATGCTTTTGAGACCCAAATATTAGCAGCATCTGTAAGACATACCATGCATGTCATTGATTGTGCTAAGATTGGAGCAGACGTTATGACCGGTCCATTGTCTTCGATAGAAGGCTTATTAAAGCATCCATTAACAGATATAGGCTTGGCTAAATTTTTAGCAGACTACAAAAAAGGTAATTAGTAGTTCAGGTTTAAAATATCTGCAAAACCATTTACAATACGTCCGTTTTCAATGATAATGCTTTTGTTCATGTGGTCAATAACCAAACTCGTTTTGAGCATTTCATAATCTTCCGACCTATATTGATTTGCTCTGTTTAGTTGGTAAAGCTCCATCATGCTTTGCCATTGGTTGTAGTCTGTACCTCGATTAATCCCTATAAAAGTATGTTCCGGATATTGGGAGGCTATACTGTTTAGCCTTGCTTGAACATTTTTAAAATGGTTTTCATGTTTGGCACTCCAGAAGTAAATTATCACTTTTTTATCTTTAGAGATGTCATTCAATCCAACAGACCTGCCATCTGAATTTTGTACCATAAGGTTAGGAATGGTATTATTAGGCTGTAGATTATTAATATCCTTATATAACTGGTTAATCTCATCCATGTGTGTATTGACCGGACTGTATGCTTTAAATGTCTCCATAAAACTCAAAGTGTTTTCTGGAGTATCTCTTACCTTAAGTAAATAGTGCATCACTACATTTCTATAAAGATTGTCTTTTAGTTTTTTCTCCTGAATTAAACTGTCTATGAGTTTTAGCTTGTGCTCGTTAAAATGAATAGCCCCCTTGGTATCTGAGCTGTTTAGACAAAATTCCTTACATTCCATATAAGCCAAATTACCTAAATGGTATTTCATGAAGTTATAATAAGGCCTAAAGTAAATGAGGTCCTTGTTATTGAGACTCAGCTCTTTTCTGTAGGAATAAAATTTGGAAGGAATATTGTGGAGGTTTTCCTCATGTGTCGCTCTTTTGTGGTAAAAAGGATATTTTTCTTTGTAAATAAATGCATTGTAATCTATAGTTGCATTGATCAATGCAGTAGCTCTAGAAGATAGAGATACCTCTTTGAGAAGTGAGGATAGTTGTTGCAATTTCTCATGTCTAATAGATTCAATTTTCTCATTGAACACATCGGGTTCTAATTGAAAATATTGATCTACAATTCGATCGTCTTCTTCATTTGCAAGAAACAATTCTACAATAAAATTGTTTATTTCTTCTCCTTTGCCAGAGAATACAATAGATTCATCGAATTCTAAAGTATTAAGCCTCAGATTAAGACTATCTCCTTTTTCTAAATACACATAATGAAACTGAGGACTGTGATCAAAGTGGTAAAGTCCCTCAGACTCGGCTATAAAATTAATTTTAAAGCGATTACTTCTATCTAACTTAGCAGAATCAATGACTAGGTCATCTTTAAACAACACTACATAAGGACTGGTAGGATTGACAATTTCTCCTCCAAAATATACGGGTGAAGGGCGTTTGTCAATAACACCGCAACTGTATGCAAAAATGCAGGCTAATATTAAGAGTCCTTTTTTCATAAATAATCCTATGATACAAAGGTACAAATGGACCACAGCCAATATTGTTAAGGTCAAGTTAAAATACCTAACACTAGCGACTTATTACGATCCCGCTTTATGACTATTCTTATTTATTAGTAGTCATAAATAAAGCCCAGCAAAATTTAAATTAATACTTTTGCAAAAACTTTAAATACTTCTATGTTATCAGTATCTAATTTATCCATTCAATTTGGGAAACGCGTATTATTTGACGAGGTGAACGTAGCCTTTCTTCAGGGTAATTGCTACGGGATTATTGGCGCTAATGGTGCGGGAAAATCTACTTTTTTGAAGTTCTTATCCAAACAGTTAGAACCTAGCTCGGGCCACGTTCATTTAGAGCCAGGGAAACGCATGTCTATCTTAGAGCAGAATCACAATGCTTACGACAGCAATACCGTGCTTGAAACTGTGGTAAAAGGGAATAAACCTTTATTCGATATTAAAAATGAAATAGACAGCCTATATGCTGATTATGACGACAAACACGCAGACAGAATAGGGGAGTTGCAGGTACAATTTGAAGAGATGAATGGTTGGAATGCAGACAGTGATGCTGCTGCAATGCTCTCTAATCTAGGTATTAATGAGTCTTTTCATTATACTCTAATGTCAGATTTAGACCCAAAATTAAAAGTAAGGGTATTGTTGGCACAAGCCTTATTTGGAAATCCAGATGTATTAATCATGGATGAGCCTACTAACGACTTAGATTATGAAACCATCTCATGGTTAGAAAATTTTCTGGCAGATTATGAAAATACGGTTATAGTTGTATCACACGACAGGCACTTTTTAGATGCAGTCTGCACCCATATTGTAGATATTGATTTTGGAAAATTAAATCTTTATTCAGGGAATTACACCTTTTGGTATGAGAGTAGTCAGTTGGCTTTAAGACAAAGGGCACAACAAAACAAAAAAGCAGAAGAAAAAGCCAAAGAACTTCAAGAGTTTATTATGAGGTTTAGTGCTAACGTGGCAAAAAGTAAGCAAGCTACCTCTAGAAAAAAGATGCTTTCAAAATTAAAAGTAGACGACATTAAACCCTCTTCGAGAAGATACCCTGCTATTATTTTTGAGAGAGAAAGAGAGGCGGGAGACCAAATCTTAAATGTGGAAAATTTGAGTGCATTTTCTGAAGATGGCGATTTGTTGTTTAAAGGAGTAGATCTAAACCTCGCAAAGGGAGATAAGGTGGTTGTTTTTTCTAAAGATGCCAGAGCTACCACTGCTTTTTATGAAATTATTAACGGTAATAAAAAGGCGGAAAGTGGCCAATACCAATGGGGTGTTACAACCAATCAATCCTATTTACCAGCAGATAATTCGGAGTTTTTTAAAACAGAAAGTAATTTGGTAGATTGGTTGAGACAGTGGGCTAAAACCGAAGAGGAAAGAGAAGAAGTACATATAAGGGGGTTTCTTGGGAAAATGTTATTCAGTGGAGAAGAAGCATTAAAGAAAGCCACTGTTTTGTCTGGAGGAGAAAAAGTAAGGTGTATGCTCAGTAGAATGATGATGCTTCGCGCAAATGTACTTATGTTAGACGAGCCAACAAATCATTTAGATTTAGAGAGTATTACTGCATTTAACAACTCTTTAAAAACTTTTAAAGGAACTTTATTAATGACCACTCATGATCATGAGTTTGCTCAAACAGTAGCCAATAGGGTAGTTGAAATAACTCCTAGAGGGGTTATAGATAGGTACCTCAGTTTTGACGATTATATGTCAGATAAGGATATTAAGGTGCAACGAGAGAAAATGTATCAGCTATAGTCATAGTATAAAAAAAACGCCTTCTTAAAGAAGGCGTTTTTTATTTATCTAAGCGTAGCTTCCAAGTCTCTTTCAAAAGCAGATTGAAGCTTATGCATAATTTTATCTATTTGCTTTTCTTCTAGTGTCGCATTTTGGTCTTGGAGTACAAAATTAACCCCATAAGATTTTGTGCCTTCGGGTAAATTTTTTCCTGTATACACATCGAATAAGCCTACCTCTTTTAAATATTTTTTTTCAGCATTTTTAGCTGTTTGAGCGACCTGCTCAAAAGTCACATTGTTTTTAACCAATAGGGCAAAATCTCTAGATACTTCAGGAAACTTCGGAATTTCTTTAAACTTCACCGTTTCTTTTTTAAGTGATTTAAGCATTGCATCCCAATTAAAATCAGCATAAAGGACTTCTTGTTTTATGTCTAATTTTTTAAGAAGCTTATTGGAGAGCACCCCAAAAGTAACAAGAGTTTCCTTTCTGCCATTGTAGTTTATGCCTTCAGAAAAAAGATCAGAAGAGGCTTCTGAGATTTTCCATTTTTGAATGCCTAGCCTTTCTAGTATGTTTTCTACCACAGATTTAAGGTCAAAGAAACTGAGCTTTTCATCTGAGCCTAACCAATTTTCAGGATCTTTCTTACCCGTCATTAAGATGCTTAAATGCTTATGCTCTATTCTATTCTCTTCTATTTGGTGGTAAGTCTTACCAAATTCAAATAGTTTTAAACGATTTATTTTTCTATTGATATTATAGGAAACAGTTTCTAGCCCCGTAAATAACATTGAAGTTTTTAAAATACTTAAATCATTACTCAATGGATTCAATATACTTACTGACTGCTGTAGGTCAGTATCTTGAGTGTATTCTAGTGGCTTAGGAGAAGTGAGAGAGTTTGTTAAAATCTCATAAAATCCCTGTGCTGCTAATGAATCACCAATTTTATTTTGAATAATATGATCTGCCTTTGGGTCGGTATAGGCGATAGAAGCATTTATCTTTTTTGAGAAATGAATATTGTTGTACCCATAAACCCTTAAAATTTCTTCAATAACGTCTACTTCTCTTTGAACGTCTACTCTGTAAAAAGGAATGGTTAAGCCAAGTCCAGATTCTGTAACATTGTTCACACGAATTTCTAGTGAGCTCAAAATGCTCTTAATAGTATCTGTAGGGATTTCTTCTCCTATGAGAGAATATATTCTCTTAAAGGTTAAAAAAACTTGATAATTTTCCTCTTTTTTCGGGTATAGATCTACAATATCCGAACTGATTTGTCCCCCTGCTAATTCTTTGATGAGCAGCGCTGCTCTTTTTAAAGATTCTTCTACAAGGTTTATATCTATACCTCGTTCAAACCTAAAAGAAGCATCTGTACTCAATCCATGCCTCTTGGCAGATTTTCTGATGGAAACAGGATTAAAATAGGCAGATTCTAGAAAAATAGCTGAAGTTTTTTCGGTCACTCCTGAATCTTGCCCTCCAAAAACACCCGCTAGACAGAGGGGTTTTTTTACGTCACAAATCATTAAATCTTCAGAAGACAACTGTCTTTCAATACCGTCTAGTGTAGTAAACTTAGTCCCTTCCTTAAGTGTTTTAACGACTATTGTTTTTCCTTCAATTTTGTCTAAATCAAAAGCGTGTAGTGGTTGTCCTAATTCATGCAGCACATAATTTGTTGCATCTACAACATTGTTTATAGGATTAAGCCCTATAGCCTTAAGCCTGTTTTTTATCCAATCAGGACTTTCCTTTACTGTTAAATCACTAATAGTAATACCAGAATATCGAGGCGCTAATTCTGGTGTGTCTACTTTAACTTGAATGGTAGAAAGCCTGTTGTCAACAGAAAATTGCATCACTGAAGGTGTGATAAGTTCTTTAGATACACCTTGTTGTTTTAAACCAGCTTTTAAATCTCTAGCTACACCAAAATGACTCATGGCGTCTGCTCTATTAGGTGTTAATCCAATTTCAATGACCTCATCTCTCACTACATTAAAGACATTGCTGCAAGGGGTGCCCTCTTTGAGGTCGTTCTCTAATATTAAAATACCATCATGACTTTGTCCTAATCCTAGTTCATTTTCAGAACAAAGCATTCCATGACTTTCTTCTCCTCTAATTTTTCCTTTTTTTATGACCCAAGCTTCTCCTTCTGGAGTGTAAAGTGTAGTGCCAATTGTGGCTACTGCAACTTTAATTCCCTTGGTAACGTTAGGAGCGCCACATACAATTTGTAAGGTGGTGTCGTTTCCTATAGCTACTTTAGTCAATTGTAATTTGTCTGCGTTAGGATGTTTTTCACAACTCAGTACATGTCCCACTACAACACCTTGAAGCCCTCCTTTAATAGATTCAAAGGGTAATACGCCCTCTACCTCGAGGCCTAAATCTGTCAATAATTGAGATGTTTTTTCTACATTCCAATCAGTTGCAATAAATTCTTTAAGCCAGTTGTATGATATTTTCATAGTAGTGTAATAATAAAGCCACAAATATAAACATTGCAACTTATAGGGGTCCTATGTAAGTCTATAAAATATAAGAATTTGTTGCATCTAAGCCCCTGCTTTTTTATGTATAACTACCTATGGGCTCATTAAATTTAAAAAACGATTGATCTAAATAATGGTAGATTTTCCTAAATCTATATTCTCATCATTCAATACTCCTATGTCTTCTGAATCAATAATAGCAGCAGCCAAATAGTCTCCTAATTGATCACAGTTAATGTCTTTTGGCAGCCTGTCTGAGCAAGTAAACATAGCTCTTTCACCTGCACTATTAACAGCCATTTGAATGGCTCCAGCTTCTTCTTGTAGTCCAAATCTAGAAAGTAGTAATGCTAAAGAATAAATTAGAGGGATAGGATTGCTTTTGTTCTTAAGCGAAGGGTGTATTTCCTCTAATGGTTCAAAAAGATTTACACCAATTCCCATATGACCATAGGGAAGTAAGTTGGCTAGTCCAAATAAATTATTATTCAAGCTGTTGACAATATTTCCATGAGCGCGATCAGTAAAAATACAATCTAAGCTTTCAGGGGTTTTCAATACAGTTTGTATAATTACAGAAATATCACACATAAATGTCTTAACCATGGGGTAACTAGGGGCAATCTCAGCGACAGATTTTTCCCAAATAGATTTTTTATAAGGCCCTTCAGGTATGGCTATATGTAATTTTTGATTTCTATTCTTGGCGGTCTTAAAAGCCAAATGAAACAGTTGATTTACACTTTGAATATTAGAGTGAAAGCTATCTACACCAGACTTAGTAGCCATTTCTACAGCTGCATACTTTCCTGCTTTAAGTGCAGAAAAAACCACAATATCCACATTTTTATCCGAAGCATATTCCCCAAAATTAACTTGCTTGGGGAAGGGTAGAGTAGGTAAAACACTTGCATAACAATCAAAAATATCAAGCAGGTTAGTTTTAACAGCTTCTTTTGAAATGTGATATCCATTCTTTGAAACAGGAAACGCACTTAATATAGCATCTGAATTTTTACAACTATTTATGGTTGCTTGGTCTAATAGCGCCAAGTTGTTTCTAAATTCAGGAGCAAAAGTATGTATCGTAAAAAGATGGTTGTAGTTTTCTTCAATAGCGCGAATACATTTAACCACCTGATCCATAGCGGAGTTTTCTTCTACTTGATGTGTTAAAAGCGCTACCTTTAAGTTCATAAATTTTCAGTAATTAACAGCACCTTAAAATTCAAATCCTGATTGAGCCATAATTTCGTGAATGCCTTCATCTGTGACCTCTTTATGAGAATCTGCATAATCCAAAAACAAGGCGTAAATTTTATCTAATTGTGTTTTGGTTAGCTCATAGCCCACATTTTTTGATCTATAAGCTAAAGCAGCTCTGCCACTCCTGGCAGTTAAAACAATGGAGGATTCTGTGACGCCTACTTCTGCAGGGTCAATAATTTCGTAAGTCTCCCTGTTTTTAATGACACCATCTTGATGAATTCCGGAACTGTGAGCAAACGCATTAGCACCAACAATAGCCTTGTTTGGCTGAACCATCATTCCCATATTTCTAGAAACCATCATACTAGTGTCATTGAGTAACTGGCTGTTAATATTAGTATCTAACATTAAATTTGGGTGCTGTCTCATAATCATCACTACTTCTTCTAGTGCAGTATTTCCAGCCCTTTCTCCAATACCATTTATAGTACACTCAATCTGTCTTGCCCCATTTTGGACTCCGGCAATGGCATTTGCAGTAGCTAACCCAAGGTCATTGTGACAATGGCAAGATAAAACTGCTTTGTGAATACCTGTGACATGCTCTTTTAAATATTTAATTTTAGCGCCGTATTCCTCAGGTAAACAATATCCGGTGGTATCGGGAATATTAAGTACTGTAGCACCAGCTTTAATAACAGCTTCACATACCCTAGCCAAAAACTCATTGTCTGTTCTACCAGCGTCCTCAGCATAAAACTCAACATCTTCTACAAAAGTTTTGGCATAAGAAACGGCGGCAACAGCCCTTTCAATAATGGCATCTCTATTGGAATTGAATTTGAATTTTATATGTGAATCAGACGTGCCAATACCGGTATGAATTCTAGGCTTTTTAGCATGTTTAAGTGCTTGTGCAGCTACTTCAATATCTTTTCTAACAGCTCTAGTCAATCCACAGACAGAAGCGTTTTTTACTAATTTTGAAATTAAATTAACTGAATTAAAATCACCAGGTGAAGACACAGGGAAGCCAGCTTCAATAATATCTACACCTAATTCGTCTAGTCTCGCAGCTATTTCTAGTTTTTGAGGGGTGTCTAATTTACAACCAGGAACCTGTTCGCCGTCTCTCAAAGTGGTGTCAAAAATAAATACCTTGTCTTTACTCATTATATTTCCGTAATTTGGTCTTACTAACGAAGATAATAATTGCTATTGAGTAAACCGAATTTTAGTATTTGTTTTACAATACACAGTGCCCATAGACCTTTGTTAAGTTACTCATATACAATAGATTAGTACTATAATAATACGATGACAAATCTACATAAAGACCCTTTATTTGTTTTAGTTAAATCACTTTCAAAATCTGAAAAAAGACAATTCAAACTTTATGTAGGTAGATTGGGTGTAAACACAGACGCAAAATTTTTGGCATTATTCAATCTTTTAGATCGCGCAAAGCAATACGAAGAAGCCGTAATTTTAGCAAGTGGCATTGTCAAAAAAACCCAATTATCTAATTTAAAAGCGCATTTATACAAGCAAATATTAATATCGCTAAGACTGAATCCAGTCAATCAAAATATTAGGGTTCAGTTAAGAGAGCAACTGGATTTCGCAACCATTTTGTATCAAAAGGGTTTGTACAAACAGAGTTTAAAAATATTAGAGAAAGCCAAGACACTCGCTATTGAGCAACAAGAAAAAAATATCGCTTATGAGATAGTTGAGTTAGAAAAAGTCATAGAAACCCAATATATTACTAGGAGTATTCCAGACAGAGCACAAGAATTGGTCACACAGTCTAGCCGGCTGTCTTTTGAAAATAATATGGCTAGTAAGTTGTCTAATCTGTCCTTAGAATTATATGCTATGATGCTTAAAGTGGGCTATGCTAGGTCAGATGAAGATTTAAATAAAATCACTTCTTACTTTGACAAGAATCTACCAGAATATCATATAGAACAATTGGGTTTTAGAGAAAAACTATGGTTGTATAAAGCACATCTTTGGTATAGTTTTCTCACACAAGACTTCCTCTCTAGTTACAAATATGCCAGTAAATGGGTGCAGTTATTCGCTGATCAAAAAGATATGATACAATTGCATCCTGTCTTCTATATTAAAGGAAATAACTATTTGTTAGAATCACTTTTCCACGTCAAGTACAGCTCTCAGTTTAAAGAGACACTAGACCATATGGAGGCGGTTTTGCAGAGCGACTTTTTTCCTAAAAATGACAATATAAGTTCGTTGTCATTTTTATACTTGAATTCAAACAAATTGAACCTTCATTTTTTGGAAGGCACTTTTAAGCAAGGTTTATATTTAGTCCAAGCCATTAATTATGGGATTGACAAGCACCAAGACAGGTTGGACCAACATCACATAATGCTGTTGTATTATAAAATTGCCTGTTTGTATTTTGGGGTAGGGGATCACAAGAATTGTATTGTTTATTTAAAGAAAATAATTCAAAACAAACACCTCAAAATGCGAGAAGATTTGATGTGTTTTGCAAGGGTGTTGAGCCTTGTGGCTCATTACGAATCTGGGATGGATTATCATTTAGAAATTCAACTTAAAAGTACGTATAAGTTTCTACTAAAGATGAATGACCTTCATGCAGTGCAAAAAGAAATGATTGTATTTTTGAGAAATTTGGGCCAAATATACCCTTCTGATTTACAAGATGCTTTTAAAAAACTCCACACCAAACTCAAGGTTTACGAAGACCATCCTTATGAGAAAAGGGCTTTTTTATATCTAGATATTCTCTCCTGGTTAGAAAGTCATTTAAGTGGTAGGCCTGTGGCCGATATTATAAGAGAAAAAGCCTTATCAAATATAAGATAAGCCTAGTTTTTAATGAAAAAATAAGCTCAACTAACTCTCACAGGCCGCCCAAAGTGCTTCCTTTGGTGTAGGTGCTGTGATAGAAATAGCTGTTTTTTTAACAGGATGTTCAAAGAATAAATGTCTAGCATGCAGGTGAATACTTCCATCAGGGTTAGATCTTGAAGCACCGTATTTTAAGTCTCCTTTTATACAACAACCTATAGCAGATAATTGCGCCCTAATTTGATGGTGTCTGCCTGTGTATAATTGTATTTCTAAAAGGGTATATCTGTCTAGCTCCTTGATAAGACTGTATTTGAGTTTAGCCAATTTGGCATTTGGAACTTCTTTATTATGGGCGTAGGATTTATTCTGTTTTGTATTGCGAACCATCCAATGCGTCAATGTTTCAGATTCATTTTTTGGGGAAGGTTGTACCAAAGCCCAATAGGTTTTATGCGCATCCTGACTGGCAAAAAGCGCATTCATTCTAGGAAGTATTTTCGAAGTTTTAGCAAAAATCACTACTCCAGAAGTGGGTCTGTCTAATCGGTGTGGGACCCCTAGATAAACATTTCCAGGCTTTTGGTCTCGCTGTTTTATAAAAGCTTTTACCGTTTCGTTCAAGGGGGTATCTCCTGTTTTGTCCCCTTGGACCAATTCCCCCGCTTTTTTATTAATAGCGATCAAATGGTTGTCTTCGTATAGTATATCTAAAGAATTCAAAATAAAGGTTTATAAGGGTTGAAACAGTAAAATTAATAGCCTCAAATAGTAGTATTATTCCTTGACATAAAGTTATTGATGTTGCCTTAATATTGCTCTTGCTCGTTAGGGAAATCGCGATTCTTTATGTCATTTACATAGGATCCAATGGCTTCAGTCATTCCTTGGTATAAGTCCATATATCTCCTTAAAAATCTAGGAGAAAATTCCTTGGTCATTCCCAATAAATCATGAATAACTAAGACCTGTCCGTCAACATCACCACCAGCACCAATACCAATAACCGGAATAGTTAATTGAGCTGCTACTTTTGCTGCGAGAGTGGCGGGTATTTTTTCTAAAACAATTGCAAAGCAACCGAGTCTTTCTAGCAGTAAGGCGTCTTCAATTAATTTTTTTGCTTCCTCTTCCTCTTTTGCTCTAACGGTGTATGTGCCAAATTTATAGATGGATTGCGGGGTTAAACCCAGGTGACCCATGACTGGAATACCCGCATTTAGAATTCTTTTTACGGATTCTTTAATTTCTTCTCCGCCTTCTAATTTAACTGCATGACCACCACTTTCTTTCATGATTCGAATGGCAGATCTCAGGGCCTCTTTAGGGTCACTCTGATAACTTCCAAAAGGGATGTCTACAACAACTAAAGCCCTTGAAACAGCTCTAACTACTGAAGAAGCGTGATAAATCATTTGATCAAGAGTAATGGGAAGTGTGGTTTCATGTCCCGCCATGACATTACTGGCAGAATCACCCACCAAAATTACGTCTACTTTGGATTGATCTACAATACGAGCCATAGTAAAGTCGTATGCAGTAAGCATAGATATTTTTTCTCCAATGGACTTCATCTCCGTGAGAGATTGGACCGTAATTTTCTTATAGTCTTTTTTAGCTACAGACATTTTTAAAGTTTTATGCTATAAAAGTAAGGTGTTTTATACAAAATACCATTAAATGATCTTTATTATATCTGGGGAAGTCCCCTTAATTAGCAATCACTCAAAAATACACCAACAGCCAAACCTCCAGTAGAGGTTTCTTTGTATTTACTGCTCATGTCTTTGGCGGTTTCCCACATAGTTTCTACTACTTTATCCAGAGGTATTTTAGCGTTTTCAGGATTGGAGTTTAAAGCGAGTTCCGCAGCATTAATAGCTTTAATGGCACCCATAGAATTTCTTTCAATACAGGGAATTTGAACCAATCCACCAATGGGATCACAGGTCATTCCCAAATGATGTTCCATGGCTATTTCAGCAGCTATAAGCACTTGCTCAGGAGTTCCGCCTAATAATTCAGTGAGTGCAGCTGCTGCCATGGCAGAGGAAACACCAATTTCTGCTTGACAGCCCCCCATGGCAGCAGAGATAGTAGCTCCTTTTTTGAAAATGCTGCCAATTTCTCCGGCAACCAACAGAAAACGTTTAATTTCATCAAAAGATCCCTGGTGGTTTTCGATGGTCAGATAATACATGAGTACTGCAGGTATTACTCCCGCACTGCCGTTTGTAGGGGCCGTAACAACCCTACCTAAAGCTGCATTTACTTCATTCACTGCTAGTGCAAAACAGCTTACCCATTTTAAGATTTCTCTAAATTTTACGTCTGTTTTTCTAATTTCTTTGAGCCAGCTTTCCTTGTTGTGGTATGTACTTTGCCCTAGGAGGGTTAAATGAAGGTCAAAGGCCCTTCTTCTTACGTTTAGGCCCCCAGGTAGTGTACCCTTAGTGTGGCAGCCCTCGTACATACAAGCTAGCATAGTATTCCAAACCTCATGAATTCCTTGATCAATTTCAACGTCCGACCTCAAAGACCTTTCGTTTTCTAGCACTAAAGCAGAAATAGATAGGTTGCTGTCTTTACAATAAGCCAATAATTCTCTTCCTTTCTCAACAGGATAGGGGAAACTATTAAATTGAACCTCGTTTTCCTTGGCATTTTCTAAGGCTTCTTTAACTACAAAACCACCCCCAATTGAATAATAGGTTTCACTATGAACTGCTCCATTTAATGTGGTAGCAAGAAATTTCATGCCATTGGCATGAAAAGGCAAAAAATCCTTTTCGAATACCAAATCTGATTCAGGATTAAAATGAATCGGAAACATCCCGTTGAGTAGCAGAGATTTATTTGCCTTTATGGCTGCAATAGCAGCCGGAATTTCTTCCGTGGGAATGTGCACAGGATCATAACCAGATAAGCCTAACATTAAAGCGTAATCTGTAGCATGGCCCTTACCGGTCAGTGAGAGCGAACCATATATAGATACTTTTATTTGGGTTATTTGTGAAAGATTGGTCTCTTCTGACAATTCAGAAAGCCATCTTTCAGCAGCACGCCATGGACCTAAGGTATGAGAACTAGAAGGCCCCACACCAATTTTTAACATATCAAAAATACTGATACACTCCATAGGCTTAGTAGTATACTATGTTAATCTAACAATAAAGCAACACAAATATAAAGGATGTTTAAGTGACTTTTTCATTTTATAACCACAATCATTCATGGTTAATATTTAAGTTACTTGGTTCATTTTTCTGATATTGGTATCATGAATCATTTTTTTATGTTCACACTCTTAGTCGCCTTCATTGTCTATGAAGGTATGAAGTACTTTGTGATTGGAGTATTCCTTCCGTTTACTCAGAACTAACTCTCTGCAAATACATATTTTACTTGCTATCACCTCACCCTTCCGTGAAATACAATTCAATCCTACCTTTTTTGACAGATTTCTATGGGTTTTTCTGTCAAGAAATTCCATTTTTTAAAGGTTTGCAAACATAAAACTGTCAGCTTGTCAGCAATTTTATCATGGCATAATACTTGAAATAGGGTTGGGGAACCTTAAAAGGATTGCAAACAAAATAAATATATTGACATGAGTAAGATTATCGGAATAGATTTAGGAACAACAAACTCTTGTGTTTCCGTAATGGAGGGTAATGAGCCTGTTGTAATTCCAAACGCTGAGGGAAAAAGAACAACTCCTTCTGTAATAGCCTTTGTAGAAGGTGGTGAAATTAAAGTAGGAGATCCTGCTAAAAGACAAGCAGTGACCAACCCTCACAAAACCATCTATTCTATTAAGAGATTTATGGGAAATAAATTCTCAGAATCTAGTAAAGAAGCTGGACGTGTGCCTTACAAAGTACTAAAAGGAGACAACGACACGCCTAGAGTAGACATTGACGGACGTTTATACACACCGCAAGAATTGTCTGCTATGATCCTTCAAAAAATGAAAAAGACCGCTGAGGACTACCTTGGTCAGTCTGTTTCTAGAGCTGTGATTACAGTTCCAGCATATTTTAATGACGCCCAAAGGCAAGCGACTAAAGAAGCAGGTGAAATTGCTGGTTTAACTGTGGAGCGTATTATTAATGAGCCTACTGCAGCCTCTTTGGCTTACGGTTTGGATAAAAAAGATGTAGAACAAAAAATAGTTGTTTTCGATTTCGGTGGAGGAACTCATGATGTTTCTATTCTAGAATTAGGAGATGGTGTTTTTGAAGTTTTAGCTACTGATGGAGATACACACTTAGGTGGAGATGACGTAGACCAGAAAATCATTGATTGGATGGCAGACGAGTTTAAGTCTGAAGAGAGCATTGACCTTAGAGAAGACGCTATGGCACTTCAAAGATTGAGAGAAGCTGCTGAGAAAGCGAAGATTGAATTATCTTCTTCTGCTCAGACAGAAATTAACCTTCCTTATGTAACTGCTACTGCTTCAGGACCTAAACACTTAGTGAGAACCCTGACCAAAGCGAAGTTTGACCAATTAATTGCAGACTTGGTAAAGAGAACTATCGCCCCTTGTGAGTCTGCCCTTAAAACGGCTGGCTTATCTAAAAGTGATATAGATGAAATTATCTTAGTAGGTGGTTCTACAAGAATTCCAGCGGTTCAAGATGCTGTTGAAGCATTCTTTGGGAAGAAACCTTCTAAGGGTGTGAATCCTGATGAAGTAGTTGCCGTTGGTGCAGCCATTCAAGGAGGGGTATTAACTGGAGATGTTAAAGATGTATTGTTATTAGATGTAA
>CAKZOR010000013.1 GCA_937136755.1 uncultured Flavobacteriaceae bacterium
TTTCTAGAGCAATCTAAGACCATCAATACTATCTTAGCCCAAAAGAAACCCAAAGACCTGGGGACCCTCATGAATATCTCAGATAAACTGTCTCAACTCAATTGGCAGCGCAATCAGGATTTCACATGGCCCTTTACGCCAGACAACGCGAGACCTGCAATTTATACCTTCAGTGGAGATGTATATCAGGGCATAGACGTTTTTTCAATGAGCGAAAAAGAAGTAGATGCTTTACAAGATCAATTGCTAATTCTCTCTGGTTTATACGGTATGCTAAAACCGCTAGACCTTATCCAAGCCTATCGTTTAGAAATGGGGACTTCACTAGAAATTGGCTCTCACAAGAACCTGTATAGTTTTTGGAAAGAAACCCTAACGGCCCACCTGAATGCACAAATAGAGGCTTCGGAAACACTAGTAAATCTAGCAAGTAATGAATATTTCTCTGCCTTAGATGCCAAATCCTTACACATGAAGGTGGTCTCTCCCGTATTTAAAGACTGGAAAAATGACAAACTCAAGATCATTAGTTTTTATGCCAAGAAGGCAAGAGGGCTTATGGTGCGTTACGCCGTTCAAAACAATGTTCAAGACCTGGACGGAATACTAGGTTTTAATCTTGAGGGCTACGCTTACAGCCCAGAAGAGACCAAAGACCCTATGGCACCTGTCTTTGTGAGATAGGCTGCTTTTAGATAAGTGCTTCCATGTTAAACAGGTAGCTTTATTGCCTAGTACCAGGTTTTTATGGTGCTTAATCACTATTCAAAAGGGCTGCTCAATACTTTGTAGAAGGTTTTTATTCCGTACTCAATCTGACCAATTTTTAAGTTTTCATTGGGGCTGTGCTGGTTGTTGTCTGGGTTCACCATAGGTATAATATAGGCAGGAATTTTTAAGGCATTCACAAAAGGCGCTATAGGAACGGTACCCCCCATGGTTCTAATCTGTACCACCTCAGTATTAAAATTATCTTCCAATAAGGATTTTAAATGTCCCCCAAAAGGCAGGCTCAGATCTGTTCTAAAAGCAGGTGTAACAGATCCTTTCTCGAGTCTAATCACTTTGGGATAGGCCATTCGATCTGCCTTGGTAGGAGCCTCATTAAAAATAGTATAGCCTTGTTTTTTTAAATGTGCTTCTACTAGATTTTGTAAACGAGCTCCGTCAGTTTCAGGTACCAACCTTAAATCAATTTCAGCAGTAGCCATATCTGGTACAATAGTTCTGGCTTGGTCGCCAACCCATCCGCTCGCCATTCCCCTCACATTAAGGGAAGGAAATTGAAGCGCCTCCTGATAGAAAGTGCCCACCGCATCTGGCTTGTGAATGCCCAATAGCTCGTTAATATATTCTGCAGCGTCCGGCACTGCCTTTAAAACAGCTTTGTCAGAGTCACTCAATACAATACCATCATAGTAACCCTCAACCAATGCCTTTCCATCTGGAGATTTTAAACTCGAGAGGAGGTGGGCCATTTCAAAGGCTGGATTGGGGGCATAATTTCCATAATGACCAGAGTGTTGTGGTTTTATGGGACCGTAAGTCCATACCCTTAAGGTAGTAATACCCCTACATCCATATACAATGGTAGGTTGTCCGGAGGCGTGAACAGGACCGTCATTAATGATTAAATAATCTGCCTCTAATAAATCTTTATAAGTATTTACTGCCTTAGCTAGTGGTTTACTGCTTTTTTCTTCTTCTCCGTCTAAGACCACCTTAATGTTAAAGGGAAGTGTCACCTTATTTTTTTTCAGTAAATCTAAGCTGTTTAGAAGCATGACAATAGGTCCCTTGTCGTCCGAGGTAGATCTACCATAAAGCCTCCAGTCCATAGGAATATCTTCATTCAATTCTTCAAAAGAAGTGGTTTCCCACTGATCACCGACTGGTTTTTTAAGCACCACTTCATAAGGATTATCTTGGTCCCATAATTCTGGAGCCACCGGCTGGCCGTCTAAATGCATATAAAAAAGCAGGGTTTTTTTATCAGGATCCATAGGCAATGCCGCAAAGAAAAGGGGCAACCCATCTGTGGGAAGTACGGCTGTATTAAAACCACGATCAGAAAATTTTTCCGTTAGCCAAGTGATGTTCCTATTAATATCTGCCGGCATATTAGCGTCATTGGGAATGGCCACAAAATCTCTCAGTTCATCTATAGAGTGCCTTACTTGGCCTTTAATCTCAGACGTAGTCTGAGCAATACTAAAAGCGCTGAAAAATAGGAATAGTAATTGGATGAGGTTTTTCATTTGGTTGGTATTTGTATGTTATTTCTTCAATAAAGATAGCCCTTTAAAAATAAGTGCAAGGACTAATAATAGGAAGGGGGCGCCATGGAAAAAAGTGTCCCACCAATCAATGAGTTGCATGCCTTTGGCGCCGCCTTGGATCCATTTAATTTTACCCCAGATATGAGGTTCTGGGTTAAAAGGAGCCAAGCCTAGGGTGACACTTAATAGGGCTATAAGCCCCAGGTTTTTGATTAGAAATTTTTTAAAGTAGGTCATCTGATTTGTTTTGAGCGGTCAAAATTGATACTCGAGTAATTTGTTTTGAACGGTCCACATTTTCACCTGTGGGTGAGGGAAGCACTGTGGTTCATAACGGCTGTTTTTTAAAAGCAGACTAGTGGGGTCTAAGGCTTTTTATAAATGGACTTATTCCTTTCAGTCCTTTTTCAGTAATGGTCTTAATAAAAGCAGAGCCAATAATGGCTCCAGAGGTGTGTTTTGTAGCTTGTGAGAAGGTATTTGCGTCATGAATTCCAAAACCAACCACTAAAGGATTTTTGAGTTTCATTTGGGCAATTCTTTCGAAATAGGCTTCTTGCTCTTCGCCAAAACCACTTTTGCTTCCCGTTACACTTGCGGTACTCACTAGATAAATAAAACTGTCTGACGCCTGGTCAATGGCTTTAATTCGCGCATCTGAGGTTTGGGGGGTGATTAGAAAAATGTTTTTTATCCCGTGTTTTTCATAAAGCTTTTTGTAGTGCTGCTCATATTCTGCTAGGGGCAGGTCTGGCATAATAATCCCGTCAATTCCTATTTGGGCACACTGACTCAAAAAGGCGTCTACGCCGTATTGGAGCATGGGGTTAAAATAGCCCATTACAATTAGAGGGATGTGAATGCTTTTTCTAATGTCTTTTAGTTGATCAAAGAGCAGCTGGGTATGCATACCATTTTTTAGTGCAGCGGTAGAGCTGTCCTGAATGGTGGGGCCGTCTGCCAAAGGGTCGCTAAATGGGAGTCCTATTTCTACTAGATCTACACCCGCTTCTTGCAATTGGCTCAAGACCTTCACGGTGTCTTCTTTTTCAGGATAGCCTGCCGTAAAATAAATGGATAAGACTTTTTTAGGGTCTGCCATTCTTTGATTTATTCTGTTACTCATAATTTAAAATAATCTATATAGGTATTTAAATCTTTATCTCCACGTCCAGATAAGTTAACCACGACCACTTCTTCTTTACCAAAGGGTCTGCTTTCAAAAATGGCAAAAGCATGAGAGGTCTCAATAGCAGGGATAATACCCTCCATTTTAGACACTAGTAATCCGGCAGCCATAGCATCTTGGTCAGTTACTGAAATAAATTCAGCACGCTTAGATTCAAACAAATGTGCATGCATAGGGCCTACTCCAGGGTAATCTAAGCCTGCAGAGATAGAATAAGGCTCTGTAATTTGCCCATCTTTGGTTTGCATTAATAGGGTTTTACTTCCGTGAATAATGCCTTCTTTTCCCAATGCAGAAGTAGCAGCACTTTCTCCGGTGTGAATTCCTTTTCCTGCGGCTTCTACCGCAATAATATTGACTTGAGGAGTGTCTAAAAAATGGTAATAAGCTCCTGCAGCATTACTTCCGCCACCCACACATGCCACTACATGGTCTGGATTTTCTCGTCCTTCTTTTTCCAATAACTGGCTTTTGATCTCTTTAGAAATCACCGATTGGAAACGGGCTACCATATCTGGATAAGGGTGTGGTCCTACTACAGACCCAATAATATAATGGGTGTTCACTGGATTGTTTATCCAATCTCTTATGGCCTCATTGGTGGCGTCTTTAAGTGTCTTACTGCCAGATTCAGCAGCCCGAACAGTGGCTCCTAGCATTTTCATTCTAGCGACGTTTGGTGCCTGTCTTTTAATGTCTACAGCGCCCATATAGACCACACACTCCATGCCCATGAGCGCACAAACAGTAGCGGTGGCTACACCGTGTTGCCCAGCCCCGGTCTCTGCAATGATCCTTGTTTTACCCAGTCTTTTAGCCATGAGGATTTGGCCAATGGTATTGTTTACCTTGTGCGCTCCTGTATGGCATAGATCTTCTCTTTTAAGATAGATCTTAGTGTTGTAAAGCGCTGAGAGTCTCTTGGCAAAATAGAGAGGAGTAGGTCTCCCCACATAATCCTTTAACAGGGCGTCAAATTCCTTTTTGAAACTTTCAGAGCCCATAATGTCTAGATATTGGGTCCTGAGTTCTTCAGTATTGGGGAATAGCATTTCGGGAATATAGGCACCTCCAAAGGAACCGTAATATCCATTTTCATCTACGTGGTAAGTCTTTTTCATAGCGTTTTATTTTGTAGAGAATCTATTTTTTAAGGCGTTTATAAATAAGTTTAAATCCTGGGTGTTCTTAGTATAGTCTTTATTTTCAAAAGTACTATTTACATCTATAACAGCGCACATTTTTGAGGCTTTGCTTTTTAAAAAATCAGCTAAATCAGTTGCTTGCGCTAAACCAATGCCACCACTCAAAAAGTATGGTGTATTGCTTGGATATGAGGCCAAGAGTTCCCAAGAAAAGGTATATCCATTACCCCCGGGGAGTTTTCCTTTGGTGTCAAAAAGGAAAAAATCACAATAGGCCTCGTAAAGAGCCAAGACGGAAAAGTCAAATTGGTCTGCTACTGAAAAGGCTTTGATAATTATTAGGGGGGTGTTGTTTGCGCCGGTTTGTTTTTCCCAAGCCTCTAGCAGCGCTTTACAATCTTCTGGAGTTTCACCTCCGTGCAATTGCACCCCTTGTAAATCATTTTCTTGGACAGTTTTTACAATGAAATCAGTGCTTGCCTTTACAAAAACGCCAATTTTCTGAATACTGGGATCTATTTTTGGAATAGCATTTTGAATATACCGTTTGGAGGGTTTCCAAAATATAAAACCCATATAAGAAGGTTTTAATGCGGCTACGGCACTAATATTTTCTGGTACCCTCATACCACAAACTTTCAATGAAGGCGTCTCAAAGGGCGTATGTGTATAATAAACTCCCATATTAGCTTTCTATGTCATTTATAAATGCTTGAGCTGCAGCTCCAGGATCATTGGTCTTCATAAAGTTTTCACCGACCAGAAAGCCGCTATACCCATAGGTTTTTAAGTCTTTAATCGCTGAGACATGGCTAATACCACTTTCAGAAATCTTTACAAAATCTGAGGGGATAGCGGTAGAGAGCGCTCTTGAAGTATCCAAACTTACTTCAAAGGTCTTTAGGTTTCTGTTATTCACCCCAATGAGGTCTAAGGAGGGCATGATTGATTTTTCCAGTTCTTCTAAGTTGTGAACTTCCAAAAGTACTTCTAAACCTAGCGATTGTGCAAGGGTAGACAAGTCGTGAATATCTGCTCTAGTGAGTACTGCTGCTATGAGTAAAATGGCATCGGCCCCATGGGCCTTAGCTTCTATAATTTGGTAGGGGTCTACAATGAATTCCTTTCTCAAAAGAGGTGTTTCTACAGCAGCCCTGGCAAGCAAAAGATCTTCTAGCGCCCCTCCAAAATAGGGGCCATCTGTCAGTACAGAAATACCACAAACCCCTACATTTTCATACCCTTTCACTACATTGGGGACTTTGAGCGTATTATTAATGACCTCTTTAGAAGGAGAACGCCTTTTGTGTTCTGCGATAATACCACTGTTGCTTTGTTTTATCTGGGCAGCCATGGAGTTTACAGGCCGCTCAAACAAGGGATGTTGTTCCAAGTATTTGGTGGGAACGAGGCCTTTTTTAAGGGCTACCTCTATCTTTTTGTCGGCTATTATTTTGTCTAGAATATTCATTTATAAGGCTTGTAATTGCTGTAATTTTTTGAGTGCTGCACCAGATAATAGGGTTTCTTTGGCTTGTTCAAATGCGGTTTGAATGCCCTTGTTTTGAACTGTATTAATGGCTAAGGCTGCATTGGCACAGACCACATTGTTTTGCGCCTCACTGCCTTTTCCACTGAGAATATTTACAAAAATGGTTGCTGCAGAAGCCACAGATTCCCCTCCGGCAATGTCTTTTGCCGCTAGGGTGTTTACATTAAAATGAGCAGGATTTAAGATCCTTTCATTTTCTCGGGTAATGACTTTTGTTGCCCCTGTAAGAGACACTTCATCGTAGCCATCTAGGGCATGTATAATACTGTATTGCTTGTTTGTTTTTTGGTACAGGTATCCGTAAATCCTAGCCAGTTCTAAATTAAATACCCCCACCATCTGATGGGTAGGAAAAGCAGGGTTCACCATAGGGCCCAACATATTAAAGAATGTTTTAACCCCTAAGGCTTTTCTAATGGGCGCTACCTGCTTCATAGCCGGGTGGAACAATGGAGCGTGTAGCACACAGATCCCTACTTGGTCCAAGGCTTTTTCTAAATAATCTTTGTCATTGGTGAAATGAATGCCCAATGCTTCCATGACATTACTGCTCCCACAAGAAGAAGACACGCCGTAATTCCCGTGTTTGGTCACTTTAATACCACTGGCAGCCGTCACAAAAGAGGCTAGGGTAGAGATATTAAACGTGTCTTTTCCGTCTCCTCCAGTGCCACATAAATCTATAGGCTCATAAGCGGAAAGATCTACTGCTAAACACAATTCTAAAAGTGCGTCTCTAAACCCTTCTAATTCCTCTAGTTGAATACTACGCATCATATACACGGTGAGAAAAGAGGCAATTTCAGATTCGTTGTAGGCTTTGTTGGCAATCCCTACGAGTATGTCTTTAGATTCTTGTCTGCTCAGTACTTCGTGCTGGATGAGTCTGTTGAGTATTTCTTTCATGTTCAATTTTTTAGTAGCTTTTAGTTAAATGATGGGCTAGTACATTTTTTCTTCTGGCTTAAATTCCCAGGAGACTCCCAACCAGTTGGCCAGCATTTTCTTTCCACTAGGGGTTAGAATGGATTCTGGGTGAAACTGTACAGCATGCACTGGGTATTCTTTATGTTCAATGGCCATGATTTGTCCCTTATGGTCCCTGGCGGTCACTTTCAAAGATTCTGGTAGCGCTTCAGAGACTACCCAAGAATGGTACCTTCCTACCACCACCTCAGTGGGTAAGTCCTTAAACAATGTCGCTTGGGGATCTATAATTTTAATGGGTGTAGCGATTCCGTGGTATACCTCGCTTAAATTTTCTAAGCGCCCCCCAAATACTTCTGCAATGGCTTGTTGTCCCAGGCATACCCCCAGTATTTTTTTAGTTGCAGCGTAGGTGGCTATAATTTCTTTGAGTAATCCTGCCTCGTCAGGAATACCAGGTCCAGGGGACAATACAATATGAGAAAAAGCAGCCACTTCTTCTATACTTAATTTATCGTTTCTACGAACCGTTACCTGAGCGCCTAATTCCTCTAGGTAATGCACTAGGTTATAAGTAAATGAGTCGTAGTTGTCTATGAGTAATATCTGTGTCATGCTTTCTTTTATAGGGTCTATACCCAATACCTTTTTTTATTGAATGTCTTCTGCTAAGGACAATGCTTTGGTGAGTGCCCCTAACTTGTTATAGGTTTCTTGCAATTCAGAAGCTGCATCTGAAGCAGCAACAATTCCTGCGCCCGCTTGGTATTGTAATTGATGGTTCTTGCTTAAAAAGGTTCTGATCATGATGGCGTGGTTAAAGTTGCCTTCAAAATCCATAAAACCAATGGCGCCTCCATAGTAGCCCCTAGGGGTAGGTTCATATTTTTCAATAAGCTCCATGGCTTTGTGCTTGGGCGCACCGCTGAGGGTTCCAGCCGGAAAAGTGTCTGCCACTATATTCATAGTGGGTGTGTCTGCTTTTTTTATACCGGTGACTTTAGACACCAAGTGAATAACATGAGAAAAAAACTGCACCTCTCTGTAGTTTTCTACAGTGACCATTTTACCATGCCTGCTAAGGTCGTTTCTCGCTAGGTCTACCAGCATGACATGCTCTGCATTTTCTTTATGGTCTTCTGTAAGTTTCTTGGCGAGCAGGGCGTCTTTTTCATCGTTTCCGGTTCTTTTAAAGGTGCCTGCAATGGGGTGTATTTCTGCTTTCTGATCTTTAACCACTAGCTGTGCCTCAGGAGAACTCCCAAAAATCTTGAAATCCCCATAGTCAAAGTAAAATAGGTAAGGAGAGGGATTTACGGCTCTTAGCGCTCGGTACACATTAAACTCATCTCCACTAAATTTTTGAGTGAATCTTCTGGAGAGTACCAGCTGGAAAACGTCTCCTCTTTGGCAATGTTTTTTAGCTGTTTCTACTAATGCTTTATAATCTTCATCCTCAATATTAATACTCGGTTCGCCTTCTGTTTTAAAAGGGTAGGTGGCAAAGTTTTTAACAGCAATTAACTGTTCTATAGTAGCCACATTATTCGTTTGGTCATAGCAGTGTGCAAAAATATAGGCCTCATTGTTAAAATGGTTAATGGCAATAACGTTTTGGTACACCGCATAATATAATTCAGGAAGGTCTTGTCCTCCTTCTTTTTTTGCGATCTGAATGTCTTCATAATACTGCACGGCGTCATAGGTCATAAAACCAAAGAGTCCTTGTGTAATGAACTTGAAATCTTGTTTTTCACTTTCGAACTCCTGTGAAAAAGTCGTGAGCGTAGCAGGAATGTCTGTCTGTGGTGTAATAGGCGTTATTTGCGTACTGCCATCTGGATATGCTTTTGTAATCTGACGGTCTTTTACCTCAATGTGTGCAATGGGGTTAAAACAGATATAAGAAAAACTATTGTCGTTGGCGTGGTAATCACTACTCTCCAATAAAATACTGGCCGGGTAGCGGTCTCTTATTTTTAAATAGACGCTCACAGGTGTAATGGTGTCTGCAAGAATTTTTTTGTAATGGGTTTTTAAAGCGTAACTCATAATGTGGTTCTTTCGGTCTTTCCTATGGGTGTTTCAAAAATAATAGTGATTCAAGTGATGTTGAAAATAAAAAGGCTTGTCTGTGAAGACAAGCCTTTAAAATATATCAAAGTAATGCTTAGCTCACAGCGTTCGTTGTAAGTTGTTCCACCACCAATTGTTTGTATTGTTTTGAATCATGTACCAAATATAGTAAACCTGACAGAATATAAAAGCTTTGCGCAAAAAAAATCACAAAGCCCTTGAAGGCTTTGTGATTTTAAACAATTTCATAGCGTGATTTGTTTTAATTCTAAAAGGATGCTTAGAATTGTAGGTCTACCACCAAGTCAAATTCATCATATATGGTTTTGTCTCCTAAGTTGTCAAAAAAGGAACCAGATCCGTAACGAACGTCAAACTCAGAGCGGTCTACTTTTAAACTTGCTGTTGCTTTACTGCCATATACGGAGATAGTGAAGTTTACTTCTTTGGTAATATTTTTGATCGTAAGCTTAGCAGTGGCATCGTACGCATTCTTACCGGAAGCTTTTACAGACGTAATTTCTAAAGAAGCTGTTTTGTGAGTGGCAGTAGCAAAGAAATCATCAGAGTGTAAATGACCGTCTAATTTTTGCTTGTATTCTCCTTCTAAGTCAGTAGTATTAATGGTTGTCATGTCTACCACAAAGGCACCGCCTGTTAAAGTAGTTCCATTAAAATCTAAGTTCCCAGAAGCCAAATTAATAGTACCTTCATGAGATCCAGTAACTTTGTAGGCCTTCCAGGTAATTTTACTTGCTTCAGTGTCAACCACTTTCTTTTCAACGGCTTTTACTGTTTTCTCCGTAGTTTTTTCTGTAGTGTTTAAAGGAGTTGCGAATGCAATAGAAGTGGCTACTAATACTGCGCTAAGGGTCATAAATAATTTTTTCATCGTGTTTAAATTGTTAAGGATTAATAATTATAGTTTATGTAATAACTCGTTGAGTTGTGTGAGTTCATTTTCTGTAAACCCTTCTAAAAGTTTATGTTCAGTTTGTGTCATTACAGCATCCATTTCATGGAGCGCTTCAAGTCCTATTTCAGTGATAAAAATCTCTACTTTTCTTCTGTTTTTTTGACAAATTTGGCGGGCCACAAAATCTTTTATAATCAGTTTGTCTACCAATCTAGTCGTATTACTCATCTTGGTCACCATCCTTTCATTAATAGTATTCAGGTTAGCAGGCACCCCTTTCTGACCTCTTAGTATCCTTAGAACATTAAATTGCTGTAGTGAAATGTCGAAAGGTTTTAAGGCACTGTGAATGGTTTCATTGATTTTAGTTTGAACCAAGGACAGGTGAATAATCGTTTTACTCCTAATGGGAATAGATTTGTCTGTTTTGATTTTCGCTTCTACATTCATGTATTAACAATTATTGTATATACAAATGTATAAATGTTTTTGAATGTGACCTCATTTTTTTTGAATTTTTTTTATTGTCAGCCTAATTATTTTTCCACTTCACAATTGAAATAGTTTTTTCTCCCAACTCAAACACTTATTTTTGAGGGAATAAATAATTTAATTATGGCAGATTTATCACAAGAAGCATGGGCTTCACAATTGGCAGAAGACCCAAATAGTGCAATATTAGATGTAAGAACAGCAGATGAGGTATCTGAAGGTGTTATTCCAGGCGCCATTCATTTGGATATTTTTCTGGGACAAGGTTTCTTGGATGGTTTAGAAGCATTAGACAAGTCTAAAAATTACTATGTGTACTGCAGGTCTGGGAACAGAAGCGGACAAGCCTGTGCGATTATGCAGAGTGTTGGCTTTGAAACAGCCCATAATTTAGTAGGTGGTTTTATGGAGTGGACCGGAGACACCGATGTTTTATAAACTGCTATATTTTTTTCAAAGACACGGATTTACAGTCTGTGAGCGTATTGCAGAACGCATTGGTATTCGTGCCAGGGTGGTAAGGACTTCATTTATTTATCTAACCTTTGTCACTTTAGGTTTTGGCTTTGCACTCTACTTGTTTTTTGCTTTTTGGATCCGCATTAAAGATTTGCTTTTTGCCAAAAGGAATTCTGTATTTGATTTATAGTTTTTTGCATGTTAAAGTTATTCCGATCAAAAATATATATAGCCTTATCTCTAGTGCTTCTTGTGAGTTTAATAGGGGTTCTAGGCTTTAGATTGCTCTCAGACTATTCTTGGTTAGACGCGGTATACATGACCGTAATAACCATGACCACAGTTGGTTTTTCTGAGGTGAGTCCTCTGGACGATGCCGCTAAGATTTTCACTATTTTTTTAATTATCTCGAGCGTTTTTATTTTTGCTTTTGCATTATCTGTGGTCACGGAATATATATTAGGTAGGAATTCATTAGAAATTTTAAAGAAAAAACAGGTTAAAAATAAATTACAGGTTATGAATAAGCATGTGATCGTTTGTGGTTATGGGAGAAATGGCGCTCAAGCAGTGGCCAGGCTAAAAGCCTACAACAAACCTTTTGTGGTCATTGAGAATGATCCTGAGGTGATCGAAAAATATGAAGATGAAGTGCTTTTTATCAAGGGAGACGCCAATGAAGATGAGGTGTTAGAGGCTGCAGGAATTCACAAGGCGCAATACCTTATATGTACCCTTCCAAGTGATGCTGCTAATTTATTCGTGGTGTTGTCTGCAAGACAGCTTAACACAAACTTATTTATTATTTCCCGGGCCTCTGAGATTGGATCAGAAAAGAAATTGTCTCTGGCGGGTGCCAATAAAGTCATTATGCCAGACAGAATAGGAGGGGACCATATGGCGTCTTTAGTAGTTATTCCTGATCTAATCACCTTTATGGATAAGCTTTCTACAGATGGAAAAAAGAATACCAACCTAGAAGAGATTGCCATTGAACGTTTTGCTGGTTCTAGCGCATTAAATTCATTGAGGGATCTCGATTTAAGAAAAAGGACTGGATGTACCATAATTGGGTACATTACTCCAGAGGGTGACTATATTATTAATCCAGATGCAGATCTGGTGCTTTCTCCACAGGGAAAACTTATTGTACTGGGCAGGCCAGAGCAAATTGAGCAATTAAATAAAATGTGCGCCCAGTAGTTGCTTTCCTACTCCTTTATTTGATTAGGCCATTTTTTTTTATGATATTGCTACTCTTAACATTAAATTAAACAAACCACTCCTACATTATGAAGACTAAATTGACTTTTTTGGCAAGCTTTTTATTTCCTTTTGTTGCCCTAGCGCAAGAAAAAGGTTTAGATGAAAAAGTGAACGACGCTTTTATGCCATTTGCTAGTTGGTGGGAGGGCTTTGTCCTTACTTCTATCCCCATAGGGGAGTACAATATTCCTATCGTTTTAATACTGTTGATTTGTGGTGCTACTTTTTTCACCATTTATTTTAAATTTCCAAGTATAAGTCAGTTTCCATTGGCGATTAATACGGTCAGGGGTAAATACGACGAATTAGACCATCACGGTGTGGAGCAAACAGACTTAAATGTGGCAGACGGAGATTTGCAAGGAACCATCAAAGATGAAAGTCAAGAAGGAGAAGTGAGTCATTTCCAGGCCCTTGCAACAGCGGTTTCAGGAACAGTAGGATTGGGTAATATTGCAGGTGTGGCTGTAGCCATTGCCTTAGGAGGACCAGGGGCTACTTTTTGGATGATTGTATGTGGGCTTATTGGAATGTCAACAAAATTTGTAGAATGTACTTTAGGGGTAAAATATAGAGATGTAGATGAAAATGGTACCGTTTATGGCGGACCAATGTATTACCTCTCAAGAGGCCTTGATCAAATGGGTTTTAAGGTACTTGGAAAAATTTTGGGGGTAGTATTTGCTATTCTTTGTGTGGGTGCTTCATTTGGTGGTGGAAATGCTTTTCAGTCTAATCAGGCGGCGGTTCAATTGACCACTATGTTTGACCTTCAAGGAGGTGCTACAGGGGTCATTATAGGAGTGATTCTTGCTATATTGGTGGGTATTGTAATTATTGGCGGTATTAAAAAAATTGCTAGTGTAACGGAGAAAATTGTTCCTTTTATGGCGGGTACGTATGTATTGGCTTCTCTGGTGATTATTTTTTCTAATATTCAGTATATAGGAGAGGCATTCTCCATGATATTTGCAGGTGCCTTTACACCAGCTGCAGGAATAGGAGGAGTGGTAGGAGTTATTATTGTTGGATTCCAACGCGCTGCTTTTTCTAACGAAGCTGGAGCAGGATCTGCAGCCATTGCACACTCTGCTGTTAAAACAAAGTATCCAGCAAGTGAGGGGGTAGTAGCACTTTTGGAGCCCTTTATTGATACGGTAGTTATTTGTACTATGACGGCTTTAGTGATTATTTTCTTTAATATGGATGCAGGTGCTTTTAATTATGGAAATGCTGTTGGAAGTACGGTCTTGTTAAACGAGTCTGGGACTTATGTAGGTGGAGTAGATCTTACTTCTATGGCTTATGATTCAGTGATTCCTGGTTTTAGATATGTGTTGACTGTGGCGATTATTCTCTTTGCTTTTTCAACCATGATTTCTTGGTCTTATTATGGACTTCAGTCATGGAAGTATTTATTTGGAAGAGGAAAAACAGCAGATACGGTGTACAAAATACTTTTCTTACTTTTTGTAGTGGTAGGTGCAGCTGCAACATTAGATGCTGTAATTAAGTTTTCAGATGCTATGATTCTTGCCTTAGTATTTCCAAATATGATTGGCTTATTGTTTCTTTTTCCAAAAGTGAAAAAGGAATTAAAGAAGTATATGACCGATATAAAAACAAGCAAGCAGGCTGCGTAAACCATCCTGGTATAGGTTTTTATGTGTACAATTAAAAACCTATGAAAAATAATAAAACCCTTTTCGTTTCTTATCAATATAAACGAAAAGGGTTTTTCTATTTTTTGTGTGTTACTTTTCTACTTCATCTGGCTTATTATGGCTATGACACATACCTTAGTCCAAGCGCAGTGATGATGATTGAAAACCTTCCCGAGGAATTTATCACAATAAATAAGACCATTGAGTCCGAAGTTTCCACAAGTGTTCTAAAACTACCCAAACAACTTTCTAAGGATTTGACCTCTAAAGCGATAAAGACAGTTTTAGATGTCAATCATGCCAATGCTTCAGATTTTCAAAGGGTTTACGGAATAGGTCCAGTGTATTCTGAGCGAATTGTAAAGTTTAGAAATTCCCTTGGCGCTTTTGTTCATATGGATCAACTGTATCAAGTGTATGGATTAGATTCCGTGGTTGTGAAAGCAATTAAGGCGTCATTTTCTGTACAAGATACACCAGTAACACATAAAATTTCAGTCAATAGCGCTTCTGAATATGAGCTACAAAGACTGCCTTTTTTTACTAAAGAATTGGCGGAGAAAATTGTCAGAGAAAGAGCTACAAATGGTTTGTTTAATGATTTTTATGAAATATCAAACATATTAAGTCTTCCAGAGGACAAAATTGAGATAATTAAATTATATTTGATCCTCTAAATAAATGCTATGATTACAGAAATACAACGCACCATGGATTTTGATTATTCTGAAACCCAGCAGATGGTTGCGGCAGCTGCAAAAGCCTTTGCGCAGCAGCATATTGCCCCATATGTAAGGGATTGGGATGAACATCAGAAATTTCCTATTGGTGTATTGAGGGAGGCTGGGGCTTTGGGCTTTATGGGTATATTAGTGCCTGAGTCTTTAGGTGGGTCTGGTCTAGGGTACCACGAGTATATTGCTATTATTGAAGAAATTTCTATAGTAGATCCCTCTATTGGCCTTTCAATAGCGGCACATAATTCACTGTGTACCAACCATATTTTAAGTTTTGGAAACGAAGCCCAAAAGGAAAAATGGATCCCAAAATTAGCCACTGGAGAATGGATTGGTGCTTGGGGCCTTACCGAACACAATACGGGTTCAGATGCTGGTGGAATGAATACCACTGCAGTTAAAAAAGGAGATCAATGGGTATTAAATGGGTCTAAGAATTTCATTACCCATGGAAAAAGCGGAGACATTGCCGTTGTTATAGCTCGAACAGGGGAGAAGGGCGATAGTCATGGCATGACTGCTTTTGTCATTGAAAAGGGAACTCCTGGTTTTAGCAGTGGAAAAAAAGAAGACAAATTAGGCATGCGTGCTAGTGAGACCGCAGAACTTATTTTTGATAATTGTGTGTTAGAGGCATCGGCCGTATTAGGCCAAGTAGGAGATGGCTTTATTCAATCGATGAAAATATTAGACGGGGGTAGAATTTCTATTGGAGCGCTATCTTTGGGTATTGCGAAAGGAGCCTATCAGGCGGCCTTGCAATATTCTAAGGAGCGTCATCAGTTTGGAAAACCGATTAGTGCTTTTCAAGGGATCTCTTTTAAATTGGCAGATATGGCCACGGAGATTGAAGCATCTGAATTGCTCCTTCACAAGGCCGCTTTTCTGAAAAATCAGGGCAGACCTATGACTAAGTTAAGTGCTATGTCTAAAATGTATTCCTCTGAGGTTTGTGTGAAGGTAGCCAATGAGGCTGTTCAAATATTTGGCGGTTATGGTTACACTAAAGATTATCCTGTAGAGAAGTTTTACAGAGATGCCAAGCTTTGTACTATTGGAGAGGGAACTACCGAAATACAGAAATTGGTGATTGCCAGAAATATTTTAAAATAAAACTTGCGGGCCATTTAAATAGCACTATATTTGCACTCGTAAAATCATAAAGAAAGGAGGTTGTAGCCCATGTTAATTATACCAATTAAAGAAGGAGAAAACATCGATAGAGCGCTAAAGCGTTTTAAGAGAAAATTTGACAGAACAGGAACAATGCGTCAATTGAGATCGCGTCAGCAGTTCAATAAACCCTCTGTAGTTAAGAGAGCGCAGATTCAAAAAGCTGCCTATATTCAAGGTCTTAGAGATCAAGAAGAGCAATAATAGCTTTTGTTTTTAATTATATTAAAGCCCCGTTTTAACGGGGCTTTTTTTTTGGGTTTTAATTAACGCTTTTTTACCGCTGTTTTTATAATTTTAAGGATGCTTATAGCTGCTTTTGTAAATTACCTGCGTCTAGAAAAGAACTATGCCATTAATACGATTAAGGCTTATGAGCGAGATGTACAATCTTTTGAGGTTTTCTGCACCACTACTTATGGGGCAATAGCACTTAACGAGGTGTCTTATTCGCTGATTAGATCTTGGATTGTCTCTTTGGTAGACCAGAATAAGTCTAATATAACGATTAACAGAAAAATTGCTTCCCTCAATGCGTATTACAATTTTGCCTTAAAATCGGGTCAAATTGCACAAAATCCGTTATTGGGGCATAAATCCCTTAAGGTACAGCGTAAAATTGCCCTGCCTTTCTCTGAAAATGAGATGGAAGAGTTGTTCTCTAAAATACCTTTTCCTGATAATTTTGAGGGAATAAGAGACCGACTCATTATAGAGCTTCTTTATGTTACTGGGATGAGAAGGGCAGAGCTCATAGGGCTTCAGGTTTCTCAGCTAGATGTAGAAGCAGCGCAAATTAAGGTGCTCGGAAAAAGAAATAAAGAGCGGGTGATTCCTTTGGTCCCCTCCCTAATCCCTTTAATTAAGTCTTATTTGCACCAAAGAAATGCGCTTCCAATAAAGATAGATGAAGGACATTTTCTTTTACTTCCCTCTGGTAAAAAACTCTATGAAACGCTTGTTTATAGGGTTATAAATCACTATTTTGGATTAGTGTCTACTAAAGTAAAGAAGAGTCCTCATATGCTCAGGCATACTTTCGCGACCCACCTCCTGAATAGAGGAGCAGATATGCAATCTGTGAAAGATTTATTGGGACATGCGAGTTTGGCCTCTACGCAGGTGTATACGCACAATAATATGGCAGCACTAAAAAAGGCCTATGGGAATTCCCATCCGAGAAATAAGCCTAAAGTTTAATTTAATTTATTATCTATGAAAATCAACACGCAAACCGTCAATTTTAATGCAGATGCTACTTTAATAGATTTCTTAGACAATCGAGTTCAAAAGTTGGACATGTTTTTCGATCATATCATTGACGTAGACGTCTTTTTAAAAGTAGAAAATACCAGTGTAAAAGAAAACAAAATAGCAGAATTTAAGGTACACGTTCCAAAGGATTCTATTGTGGTGAAAAAGCAATGTAAGAGCTTTGAAGAGGCTATAGATACTGCATGTGAGGCAGTTGAGCGTGGATTGGTAAAATGGAAAGAAAAGCGCAAGTCTTAAGCATGAAAAAAAAAATATTTTTTTTTGAAAAAATGTTTTGAAAAGAGAAATATTTATCTACATTTGCAGTCCGTTTGAAAAAGCGGACTTTTTATTGATTTAAAAAGGCATAAAAGCCGATGTAGCTCAGCTGGCTAGAGCAGCTGATTTGTAATCAGCAGGTCGTGGGTTCGAGTCCCTCCATCGGC
>CAKZOR010000014.1 GCA_937136755.1 uncultured Flavobacteriaceae bacterium
TTTTGGTTGAAAATCTTCGTGCAGTCCCGAACGCCCAAGGCGTATTATGGATTTGTTTTTCTCAACTTACAAAAATACCAAAAATCAGAAACAGCTCTAAAGTCAAAAAAGCAAGCCCAAAAACCAAAAAACATTCAAATTCATCATACAAAAAAATGAAAATCGTCTAATTTAAAATTTTTTTGATTCCTTTTCTCCAACTTGAGCCTATGGATTTTGCGGTTTGTGGTTCAGAATACATTTCCTCGTTTTCTATATTTTCTTGAATGAGAAATTTTACCTGATCACACCCTTTTTCAAAGCTCCAAAGTGCTTTTTCAACAGACATTTTGCTGTTGTTACAAAACACTTCAATGCCAATATGAAAAGGCTCGTGGTCTGGTGTGTTGAGGTTAAAATTTTCAGGGAGGTCTTCTTGAGTATAAAAGGGTTTTGTTTTTATGCCATCTGAACTTTCATAAAGCATTTGCTCGTTGTAATCTGCTCCATCTAATTCATATTGAATTCTCTGTTTCCAAGCCTTTCCAGAAACAGCGGGAAAAATAGGTGTATTGGCGCTGTAGTTATTCATCTAAAATACTGTCTTGGTATTCTATAATAAACACAGCTTCATTTTTCTTTTTCAGGAAATACCGTTCTCTTGCGAATTTTTCCATGGCTTCATCTGAAGATAAGTTTTTAAGGGCTTTTCTGTCTTTTTCTATCTCCTCCTCAAGGTACTTCTTTTCAGCTTCTAAACTTTCAATTTGAGACTGTAATTCTTTTTGAATAAGAAAAGAATTAGTGTCAAAAAAAAACATCCAAACCAGAAAAGCGCTTAAAATGAGCACGTAAATATTGGTCACGAATGAGACCCATTTTTTCTGTCTGAATTGTTTTAGTTTTTTAAGCATGAACTCATTTTAATCTTTACAGCTCATTTAATTTGTCATTGATAATAGTTCTCACAATATCAACAGCGACTGTATTGTAATGGTTATTTGGTATAATAATATCTGCAAATTCTTTTGCTGGCTCAATAAATTGATCATGCATGGGTTTTAAAGTCGTTTGGTATCTATTTAAAACTTCTTCTAAATCACGGCCGCGTTCTTGTAAGTCCCGTTTAAGCCTTCTCATTAGACGTTCGTCTGAATCTGCATGTACAAATATTTTAATATCAAAAAGGTCCCTTAATTCAGGATGACTCATGATTAAAATACCTTCTACGATCATCACTTTTCTAGGATCCGTTTTTACAGTATTATTTGTTCTATTATGTGCCACAAATGAATATTCGGGTTGCGCTATGCTATTGCCTTTTTTTAAGGCATCCAAATGCGCCGCTAATAGATCAAAATCAATGGAGTTTGGGTGGTCAAAATTTACTTTAACCCTTTCTTCCATACTTAAATGACTTAAATCATTGTAGTAAGAGTCTTGTGAAATTACCCCCACCTCATTTTCAGGAAGTTCATTGATAATTTGGTTTACTACAGTTGTTTTTCCGCAGCCTGTACCTCCTGTAATTCCAATGATGAGCATAATGTATATTTTTTTCAAAAATAACAATAACAAACTAAATTAATGCGAAATATTACAAAGACTACTGCTTTGAATTTAAAAAGTACAGTAGGGCTTCTTGCCATAAGAATACAAAGCCTTTCAGTTCATGACTCATGATGGCTTAGTTTTAGTAAAGCTTCATTAAAGCGGATTAAAAATAATGCCGCAGGAACTGTCTTTAGCAGCACCTGTGACACTTTTATAACAATTTACTTTGGCCTGTACTTTAAGATAACCCATAAAGGCAAATATGAGGGCTTCTTTAAAGGCTATAATTTCTTTATTGCCTATGTCAATACTAGCTAAGGACTGTAGCTTTTCTGAAAGACATTGTACTAAAAATTGATTGAAGGCACCACCACCGCTCAATAAGATTTTATCTCCTTTTTCTAGACTAGGGGCAATAGACCTAAACATTTGCTGCGCTATATGTTGCACCGCTGTATAAAGCTGATCCTCAACCGTAGCACTATTGTTATCAAATAACGGCTTCATATTTGCTTCATACCATTCTACGCCTAAAGATTTGGGAAAAGGTGCGTCATAATACTCCAGAGCGTTTAATTGGTTGTATAAAGACTGATCCATCTTTCCTTTGGCAGCTATAGCCCCATTGTGATCGTATTCTAGGCCTTTTTTTCCAGCCAATTCATTCAGTAGCATATTGGCAACACCAATATCGTATGCTATGATATAAGGGTCGTGATTGTCCCCTTTATTTTTACTTAATTTAACAGAAATATTACTAATACCTCCAATGTTTATACAGTATTTGTATGGACCAAATAAAAGAGCGTCTCCTATTGGAACTAATGGCGCTCCCTGACCACCAAGGGCAATATCTGTATTTCTAAAGTCTGCAATGACTGGAATTTGAGTTTCATTTGCGATAGCTTGCCCAGCGCCCAGTTGAAAAGAATACCCCAGTTCTGGTCTGTGAAATACAGTGTGTCCATGGCTAGCAATATAGTTACAGTCCAATTCATTAGAGGCTAAAAAAATTCGAATCTGTTGGCCCAACCAATGGCCATATTGCTGGTGTTTTTCTAATAAAACAGTACTTGAATCACTGTAAGCTTCTCGTAGCATAGTCTTCATTTCTGCGCTATAATCCAAGGTTTTTGTGTGGCGTATGTGATACAGATATCCTTGGCCTTTCGGATGCTCCAAAAATGAGCAAAGGGCTAGGTCTAAACCATCTAAAGAGGTGCCAGACATAATTCCTAAAAAAAACAGCTCCTTTTCTTTATTCATAATCAATTGCTTTATTGAAAACCTTATTTATCAATTGAAACCGCGTTACTTAATTCATTGTAGCGATTTACCCCTTTTATAAAAGTAACTTTTGGGTTTTTAATATGTGCTAAGCCTTCATGAACAGGCAAAATGGCCACCACCTCCCCTAAATTGTTATTTTCATTTGTGCTGTATAATACCAGCTTTGTTATGTTGGGATCAGCGACATTAACCCTAAAGTATTCTTGTGAAACTTCATGTATAGTGGCCTCTAATGGATAGCCTTCATTAGATGGGTATAATGGTGATAGGGGCGGGAGCACCCAGTTATGGAAAGGGCCTTTTTTTAAAAGAGTTACTACTTCCTGTAGACTCGGTTGCATCAGTGATTTTGCGCTAAAAATGATTTGGCCTGAGATGTCAGACTGTTTACTTCCATAAGTCAGTTGATCTATCATTTCATTGGGGTTTGCCCAAGCAGGATCTGAATTATTGAAAATTTTGTAGGCACCATAGCCAATGTAGATATTCGATTTTTTCTTTTCTTTTACCCACCAGTCTACTAATGTTTTGTGGGATGCAGGAGCAAAGTCCATACTCCAGTACAATTGAGGTGCCAAATAATCAATCCATCCTTTTTCCATCCAGACCAAAGGGTCTGCATACAGATCTTCAAAAGTGGTTTGCCCTGCGCGTGTCTGAGACCCTCTAGGGTCAGTATCTTTATTCTTCCATACACCAAAAGGACTTACACCAAAAGAAATCCATGGTTTTTCATTTTTTACTGTGTTGTGAATCCCTTTGATTAAACGGTTAATATTCTCCCTACGCCAATCATCAATGACTTGTCCATTGCTATATTGAGCAAAAGCTTTTTGGTCTTTAAATAGTGCCCCTTCTGTTTTGTAGGGATAGAAGTAATCATCTAAGTGTACGCCGTCTATATTATAGCGTTTCATTATGTCCTGTACAATAGCGATTAAATGTTGCTGTACTTTTGGAAGTCCTGGATTGTAGTAATATTTAGACCCATATGGCACCATCCATTCAGGGTATTTATTGAAATCATGAGCGGCACTCAATAAAGAAGTATCTTTGGTCATGGTTGCCCGGTAGGGATTAATCCATGCGTGAAAATCCATGCCATATTGGTGGGTTGTTTCAATAAGCCACTCTAAAGGATCTGTGTTGAACTTGTTGTTTTCTCCTTGTTTGCCCGTGAGGTATTTAGACCAAGGTGCCAAGTGGGTAGGGTAAAAAGCGTCTCCTGCTGCTCTTAGCTGTAAAATCACCGCATTAAACTTTAAATCTTTATAAAACTCTAGCAAGTCTATATAGTCTTGCTGCATTTTTTCAAAAGAATCATTGGGGTTTTTGGGCCAATCTATATTAGCTACTGTTGCTATCCAAACGGCCCTAAAAGAACGTGCTGGATCTTTAAAAATAATAGGCGCTGTTTTTGGGTTATTTTTTTCAACGGGAAGACTATTTACAACAGATGTTCCCAAACCTGTAGTCCGTTGTGCGCTACAGGAGTATATTAAAAAGCTTAGAATGAAGCTAAAGCAGTAGAGTGATTTGGGTGGTTTCATAGAGGTAAAATAGCAAAACGATTCAATACAAAAGGCCTATTTTATTACTAAAATAGACCTTTTGGGGTGGTTATGGTTGGATTAACT
>CAKZOR010000015.1 GCA_937136755.1 uncultured Flavobacteriaceae bacterium
GGCGGAGAGGTCTTTGTCTTTGACATGGGGCAACCCGTAAAAATAGCAGATCTGGCGGTGAACATGATTCGCTTGTCTGGTCTGGTAGAAGGACAGGATATAAAAATTGAATACAGCGGTCTCAGGCCAGGAGAGAAGTTGTACGAGGAGCTGCTCACAGACAAAGAAGATTTGCTGCCCTCTCACAACCCACTCATTTTTAAGGCCAAGAAAGAAGCCGTGCCAGAAAGTTTGTCTGAGCAGGTGTCACAATTGGCTGCATTGGCCAGTGGTGGTGGGGCGTCTCAAGACTTGGTAGCGGCCATGAAAAAATTGGTGCCTGAATTCAAAAGCACCCATTCTCCATACGAGAAATTAGATTAACTTTGTAAGGCTATATTGAGCATATTCAAAGCATAAAGAAAAAGAAAAGAAGATGAAAAAAGGATTGTTATCATTAGCTGTTTTGGCTTTTTTAAGCAGCTGCGGAGAAGCCCCTACCGCCTGTGAGTGTAAAGAGAATTTAGACTTGGTAGTAAACCACGAGCAAAATGCAGCCACTACCTATGTGGGTCAATTTAACAAGGATATTTACGATACTTGTATAGACCAGTTTAAAAAAGAAAACAACATAGAAGGAGAAGTACTGATTAAGGCAGTATTCAATTCTTACGAAGAAGCCTGTATAGAATAATGGGTAAAAAAGGATTATTACTCGTTAACTTAGGTTCTCCAGATTCCCCTACCAAAAAAGACGTTAAGCCGTATTTGGCAGAATTCTTAATGGATTCTAGGGTGATAGATGTTCCCAAAGCGCTTAGAACGCTTTTGGTCAAAGGAATTATACTACAAACCAGGCCTAAAAAATCTGCCAAAGCCTACGCCAAGATTTGGTGGGAAGAAGGTTCTCCATTGGTGGTAATCTCTGAGCGTTTTACGGCTAAATTAGCCGCCCAATTAGAGATGCCAGTAGCTTTAGGCATGCGCTATGGTTCTATGAGCATTAAAAATGCCTTGGCAGAACTAGACGCTAAAGGCGTAGATGAGGTGCTCTTGGTGCCCCTATACCCACAATACGCCATGAGCTCTTTTGAGACGGTAGTAGTCAAGGTATTAGAAGACCAACGCAAGCATTTTCCTGAAATGAAGGTGCAGACCTTACAAGCCTTTTACAGACAGCCAGACTATATTAAAGTGCTCGGAGACCATATTAAAAAGCAATTAGAAGGTTTTGACTACGACCAGATCTTGTTTTCTTACCACGGGATTCCAGAGCGTCATATTAGAAAATCAGACCCTACCAAGTTTCACTGTGCTATAGACGGCAACTGCTGTAGTATTAACTCGGTGGCCCACCATACTTGTTACAGGCACCAGTGTTATGAGACCACCAAATTGGTGCGGGAATACCTAGGCTTGCCAGAGGAGCAGGTGGCCCTGTCCTTCCAATCTAGATTGGCGGGAGACCCTTGGTTAAAACCTTATACAGACTATGAATTTGAGCGTTTTGCCAAAGAAGGCAAGACCAAATTGGCGGTCATTACCCCTGCATTTGTTTCCGATTGTTTGGAGACTTTGGAAGAAATTGCCATGGAGGGCGAAGAAGAATTTATGGAAGCAGGCGGCGAAAGCTTTAAGCACATCTCTTGCCTGAATGACTCAGATGCCTGGGTAGCGCTCATGAAAGACTGGGTCACGCAGTGGGAAACCACCAGCGAACTACCTTATGTCTAAAATTTCTGCGGCCGCTTTAGGCACACAGCCCATAGGCCCGCTGCTGGTAAAGCAAGCGGTGCCGGCGTCTATTGGGATTCTGGTCATGTCTCTCAATGTCTTGGTAGACTCTATTTTT
>CAKZOR010000016.1 GCA_937136755.1 uncultured Flavobacteriaceae bacterium
TCCTCTAAAAAACTGAGTTCTTGTTTTTTCACCTTCCTTAATTTCATAGTACACAGTGATGGTGTCTCCAGCTGAAAATTTAGGAAAGTCCTTTTTTTCTACGAATTCTTCTTGAACAAATTTTACTAATGCTTCCATAGTAATGAAATACTTTATTAATGAATTAAAAACAACATTCACGTTTTTCGTCAGAGGTTGGATTTAATGGACTGCAAAAATAATATTATTCTAACAATCAACCAATTAAAAAATTGTGTTTTTTTAATTAATTTAATGTCTTTATGTAGCAACTTATAATAAGTCAGGTCTGAGTTTTTGAGTTCTCTCTTGTGCAGATTGTTCCCTCCATTTTTCAATTTTGCCAAAGTCTCCACTCATGAGTACCTCGGGAACCTTATGACCTTTGTATTCTGCAGGTCTTGTGTAAACTGCTGGTGCTAAAAGATTGTCCTGAAAACTATCTGTTAAGGCAGAAGTTTCATTGTTTAAAACACCTGGTATAAGTCTTATAATGCTATCACAAAGAATGGCTGCCGCAAGTTCACCTCCGGAGAGTACATAATCTCCCACGGAAATTTCTTTGGTAATAAACATATCCCTAACCCTTTGGTCTACTCCTTTGTAATGGCCACATAGGATAATGATATTACCACTAAGGGATAGGGTATTGGCTGTTTTCTGATTGAGTGTTTCTCCATCTGGAGTCATATAAATAACATGATCATATGATCTCTGTGATTGGAGATTGCTAATACATTTGTCAATAGGCTCTACCATCATGACCATTCCTGCACCCCCACCGTATTGATAGTCGTCTATTTGGTTGTAGGACAGGTCAGTATAATCTCTAAGATTATGAAAATGTACAGATACAAGTTCTTTTTCAATGGCTCTTTTAAGAATTGAGGCTTCAAATGGACTTTTTAATAATTCTGGAAGTACTGTGATTATATCTATTCTCATTGGAGATGATGTGCTGTTTATATCGGCTTATTTTCTGGCCCAAAAGTAGTGAATAAAATTGCTATCTGAGACCCAATGTTCTCTTTCGTAAAGTTTTCTAGCCGGGTTGTTTTTGGCAGTTTCTAAAGCCAGTCCTTTATACCCGTTTTTAATACAATATTTTTTTGCTTTACGTAAGAGTTTGGTGGCAATTCCATTATCTCTGTATTCTTTTGTCACAAACAAATCATTTAATATCATGAATTTTTCTAAACTAACTGTAGAGTAAGTAGGGTAGAGCTGAGTAAAACCCACTATTTTTTTGTCTAAAATTGCTAGATAAATAATGCTTTGTTTTTTTCGATATCGATCCTTTAAAAATTCAAATGCCTTAATAGGATCGGATTCTTGTTGGTAAAAAACCCTGTATTGATCTAAAATCAAAGAGAGCTCTTTTAACGAACCCAGGGTTGCTTTTTTTATTTTTATAGCATCCTTCATTTTTTGGGAAGCTGCTTTTCTAATTCAAGAATTTCTCTTTTTAATTTTAATTCTCTGTTTAATCCCTTTTTTTTATTAGAATTTATGGTTTCCTCAGAGACTTTTAATGCTTCAATTAGATTTGCTTGATTTTTTGAACTTAACAAATAGTGTTTGTAAAGAAATATAACACTTAAAATTAGCGCAATAATTATGGTGTAATTAATCGTAAAAAAAAGTATTTTATTAATATTGCCCCCTAAAAAATTAACACTGTTCTCTTTTGTGCTTTTTTCTGATAATTCTTTTTTGAGTTTTGTATTTATACTATCAATATCTTGAAACGCTTTTTGGATGGAGTTTAATTTTGCCTTGTGACTTTTTAGCTCAGTGCTTTGGAGTATTAAACTATCTTTTAGGTTTTCTTTAAAAGCGATCAGGTATCTTCTCTTAATGACTTCAAATGGAATACTATCTGTGGTGTAGTTTTTTCCGTTGTTCAATATTAACTCAAATTGATTTTCTAGATTATTATTGAGTTCTTTTTTCGATCTAGAAATCTCCCTTTGGGTTTGAGAATGTGCTTCATGATGGATGAAAAGTACCAAAATAAGACTAAAAAGGGTTTTCATAAAAAAGTGGGTTTTTGTAAATATAAACCTAAATTTCATTTTATGAAAACCCTTGATTATTAGAGGCTTAATCTCTATTGAAAGATCAATCGTTCTCGCTCTCCATTTTCATTAATCATGCTAATACTTGTTCGGTTGAATTTGTTAATATTTTGAAATAATTCAGTGGCATTATCAATATTTACAATGGTATTGTTGTCTATAGAAACAACCACTTTGCCAATAAGATCATAGTTTTCATAAGCAACTGGCACACCAACGATTTTCACGCCATTTTTTATTTTGAAGCGTTTTTGATCTTCGGAAGTTAAATTCTTAACAGTAAAGCCAATGTTTGGAAGTATTGCTGTTTGTTTTTCTTTTAATATCACCTTAAAATCATTTAGCGTTCCATTTCTAGAAACCTTAATGATAACTTGATCTTGTGGTCTTTTTGAGGCCAAATAACCAGTGAGGTCAGAAAACTTCTTTATTTCTAGATAATCTATTTGCTTAATAATATCTCCTTCTTTTAAACCAGATTCTTTAGCTGAAGATCCTTCTTCTACCCTAGAAATATAAACTCCTTCTAAATCATCTACCCCATAGTTGGAGGAGAGTAATTCAGGCGATGTTATAGCAGAAATTCCAAGTACTGCTTTTTTTACGGTACCGTATTCCATAATATCTTGTACTACTTTTCTTGCGGTATTACTCGGTACTGCAAATGAATACCCTATATAAGAACCAGTTTGTGAACTTATAGCGGTGTTTATGCCTATTAAATCTCCATTGGTATTCACTAATGCGCCACCACTATTTCCAGGATTCACGGCAGCATCTGTTTGAATAAATGATTGATTTTTGCCAAATTCTCTGGCTTTAGCACTTATTATCCCCGCTGTAACAGTAGAGGTGAGATTAAACGGGTTTCCAACTGCCAAAACCCATTCTCCGATTTTAGCCATATCTGAATCTCCAAAGGATAGGTAAGGAAGAGATTCTTCTGTTTCTATTTTAATTAGTGCAATATCAGTTAATGGGTCTGAACCTATGATTTTCGCTTCGTAAGTACTGTTATTGTTCAGCGTTACCGATAATTCTGATGCATTATCTATGACATGGTGGTTCGTTACAATATAACCATCTGAAGATATGATTACTCCAGAACCTGAACCCAATTGAGGGGCAGATTTGTATTGGTATCCAAAGAAATATTCAAATGCTTTATTATTAGATAAATTTCCTTCTTTTAGGTTTTTGACATGAACTACTGAGTGAATTGTTTTTTCAGCTGCTATACTAAAATCTGAAAGAGACTCATTGGTGCTTAAATAATTATAATTTGTATGCTTAAACGGAGATAAATTGTCTGTTGTTAAGGGGGCAATCTCTTTTGGCAATAATCTATTTTGAATAAAATTACCTGAAATGCCACCTATAACTGCAGCTATTAAAAATGGAATTATTTTTTTCATAGTGTGATAATATTTTAAGATTACGAGTCAAAATTATAAAATTACCTTTAGCCGCTTTTTATTTTAACGGAGCTTTAACTGCTAAAGAAACCTTAATAAATTGAGTATATTTGAGGGTGAAAACCCATTTTAATGACACTTACTTTTTATAAATATCAAGGTACTGGAAATGATTTTATTATTTTAGATAATAGGTCTGGTCAATTTCCTAAAAATAATCATAGTCTTGTCGCGAAACTTTGTGACAGGAAGTTTGGTATAGGTGCAGACGGTCTCATGCTTTTGGAAACTGAGACCAATTTTGATTTTAAAATGGTCTATTTTAATTCGGATGGAGTGCAAAGTACTATGTGTGGCAACGGGGGGAGGTGCTTGGCTGCCTTTGCTAAATCAATAGGTGTAATTGGTAATGAAGGTTTGTTTAATGCTGTGGATGGTTCACATGAAGTAGTGATAAAGGAAGATCAGGTTATATTAGGAATGAAAAAAGTAAATGAAGTTCATAATAAAGACAAGTATTTTTTTTTAGATACGGGGTCTCCTCACCATGTTCAGTTTGTTTCTGATACAGAAAAAGTAAATGTAAATGATCAAGGGGCTAAATTGAGGTATGGGATGTATGGAGCACAAGGTGCTAATATTAACTTTGTGTCCTTAGATTCAACAGGATTACATAGTATAAGGACATACGAGAGAGGAGTAGAGGGAGAAACTTTGTCTTGTGGAACTGGTGTTACTGCAGCAGCTATTGCCATTCACCAGCAAAATACAGCATACAAGTCTCCTATTTCATTACATACAAAAGGAGGTCTACTTAAAGTTCATTTTACTAAAGTTGATCAGGAATATTCAAAAATTTTTCTTGAAGGGCCAGCCGAATTTGTATTCAAAGGTGAAATAAGTATTTAAGGTGCTTACACTTAGAGATATAAAAAATGAAGATCTTGATTTTCTTTACAGCATTGAGAATAATCAAGAATATATGATGTATGGAGATTATCATGAACCCTATTCAATGGATGTTCTTCAAGAATATATTGCTAACGCTTCAACACCTTTATTTACTAGTAGCCAATATAGGTATGTTATAGATAATGACGGAATAGCTGTTGGGTTTTTAGATTTGTTTGAGTACAATGCTCAAGATGAAAGTGCATTTGTAGGTATTATTCTAGACTTGGCCTTCAGGGGGCAAGCATTGGCTAAAAATGCATTGATGCTTTTAGAACGAGAGGTTTTCAATAAATGGGGCATAAAAAAATTAAGGGCCAAAGTCTTTTTTGATAATGCCATAAGCTTTTCACTGTTTGAAAAGCTGGGTTATGGGGTTGTTGAAAAATCACTGGAAAAGGATTGTAAAGGACGCATTAAAACAACTTTTACTTTAGAAAAAATAATAAAATGAATTATAGAAAAAAAATAGTTATAGCGATAGTATTAGTAGTATTTTTTATTGGTGCTGCCTTTAGTGGATACGTATATTGGGCTATATTTTCACCCAACACATCATTTGAAACACCTACAGTTTCTGTTTATATTCCTAGCGACACCAATTACGACCGCCTTAAAAATACCTTATCTCCCCATCTTTTAAATGCAGACAGTTTTTTTAAAGTAGCCAGACAAAAGGGGTATCTCAATTCGGTAAGAGGGGGGAAGTTTGTATTATCTAAAGGAATGAATAACAATGAGATAATCAATGTATTGCGTTCAAAGCCTAGTACTATTTCATTATCTTTTAACAACCAAGAGCGTTTAGAAGATCTAGCCATTAGGGTAGCAGGTCAAATTGAAGCTGACGCAGAAAGTCTATTGATGGCCTTTAAAGACACTACATTTCTAAGTAAGAATGGGTTTAATGTTGAAAATGCTTTGTCCATGTATTTACCAAACACCTATGACTTTTTCTGGAACACTTCTGCAGAAAAATTCAGGGATAGAATGTTAAAAGAATACCATAAATTTTGGTCTCCAGAGCGACTTGCAAAGGCAGAAAATCTAGGTTTGTCTCCTTTAGAGGTAATTCATTTAGCTGCTATAGTTCATAAAGAATCAGTTAAAAGTTCTGAGAGACCCAGAGTCGCTGGTGTTTATTTGAATAGAATTAAAAAAGGCATGAAGTTGCAAGCAGACCCTACGGTGATATTTTCTATTAAATATCAATCTGGAGATTTTGCTCAAGTGATTAAAAGGGTTCTATATAAAGACTTAAAAATAGACACCCCTTTTAATACTTATTTGTATTCAGGAATTCCACCTGGCCCAATATTTATGCCTGATATTTCTGCGATTGAGGCTGTTTTGAATCCAGAATCGCATCCTTATTTATATTTTGTGGCAGACACTCAAAATTTTGGATTCCATATTTTTGCAAAAACACTCCAACAGCACAATAATAATAAAAAGCAATATGTTAACTGGTTAAACAATAAAAGTATTAGCAGGTAGCTGTAAACTGTTAATTATGAGTTAATTAATCATTTAAGATTAAAAAAGCTTATCTTTGCACGAAATTTAATAGCAGTGGCTGTTTTAAATTATTTTATGCCAAAAGGTTTTAGAACGTTTATTTCTTTTTCAATAATTCTGGTGCTGTCAGGATTTCGAAACGTAGCTCCATTAATTAGACCCATTCCTAAATCTAATTTAGTAGATGGTGCTTTAGATTATAATGTTTCAACTACTTCCATTGATTTTTCTAATGTCATGATTCCTTTTACAGGAAATAACTATGTGGGGTTTAAGGAAGCTTTGGCTTTTAAAGAATCCCAAGGCAAGTACCATTCAGTAAATACGCTCGGTTATCTTGGTAAATATCAGTTTGGTAAAAACACCTTAGCCTTTTTTGGTCAATTTAATACCCAGTGTTTTATGCAAGACGCTGCTTTACAGGAAAAGATTTTTTATCACAACACCGCTAGAAATAAGTGGATTCTTAGAAGAGATATTAAAAGATATGTAGGATTAAAGATTAACGATATAGCTATTACAGAGTCAGGAATTCTTGCCGCAGCTCACTTAGCAGGGGCAGGAAATGTAAAAAAATACTTACGTTCTTGGGGAGATTTGAACTTTTCGGATTCTTATGGTACTGATATTGAAGATTATTTATCTAAATTTTCTGGTTTTAATCTTGCTGAAGTTGTAGCTAGACAAAAAGTCCAATTCCAATAGGTTTTTAATCTTTTAGAAAGGCCTGACTATTTTCCAATGATAAACATACAAGGTCTCTTGTGTAATTCTGGTTTGTTTTTTCTCCAGTATGAAATTGGAGCAGTTTTAATAAAAGCATTAGCCAAACTTATGTCACATGCAATGCATAAATTTGTACTTGTTTGAAGTTGCTTTACTAAGCTGTCAAACATGGCATTATTTCTATACGGGGTTTCTATAAAAAGTTGTGTTTGATCTTTTTGTAAAGCCAACTTTTCAAGTTGTTTAATAGACTTATTTCTCTCTTGATTGTCAATAGGTAAGTATCCGTTAAACGCAAAACTTTGTCCATTAAAGCCACTAGCCATTAAAGACATTAAAATGGAAGAAGGACCTACTAGTGGTGTTACTGTAATTCCTTTTTTGTGTGCAATAGATACAATATCTGCGCCTGGGTCTGCAATACCAGGGCAACCTGCTTCTGATATAACACCTACATTTTCACCTTCTAGACATGGATTTAAAAAAGTGGGAAGTAATGTAATGTCTGTAAACTTATTTAGGGTTTCTATTTTTAAACTTCCCTGAACCTTTTTAGGACAAATTTTCTTTATAAACCTACGGGCTGTTTTTTCATTTTCTACAATAAAAAACGAGCTATCTTCTATGATTTTTTTCACAGATAATGGAAGTACTTCCAAAGGTTCATTGTCTCCTAAAGTGGTGGGAATTAGATATAAAGATCCTTTGTTTGACATGTTATTAGATGCAAGTATGATGTGTAATTAGGCGTGAATTTAATTGAGAAATTATGAAAATTTCTTAGTCAAGTCTTCAATATATTTTTTGAATTGCTTGTCTGTTTCCGCTAAATTGTCAACAGTTTTACATGCGTGTAGTACAGTAGCGTGGTCTCTTTTTCCAATTTGAGTTCCAATACTTGCCAAAGATGCTTTTGTGAATTTCTTTGCAAAGAACATGGCCAATTGTCTGGCTTGGACAATATGCCTCTTTCTAGTTTTAGATTGTAGGGTAGTGACATCCATTTCAAAATAGTCAGAAACTACTTTTTGGATATAGTCTATAGAAACCTCTCGTTTTGTGTTCTTGACAAATTTTTCTACAATTTGTTGTGCTAAATCTATGGTTACTTCTTTTTTGTTAAAGGAAGATTGAGCAATTAGAGAGATAATAGCACCTTCTAGCTCTCGGACATTTGTTTTAATGTTTTTAGCTACATAATCAATAATGTCTTCAGACATTTCCACACCGTCTTTATAGAGCTTATTTTTTAATATTGAAACCCTTGTCTCAAAATCAGGTGTTTGCAATTCAGCAGACAATCCCCATTTAAATCGAGAAAGCAATCGCTGTTCAATGTCTTGCATGTCTACAGGTGCTTTGTCAGAGGTGAGTATCACTTGTTTCCCGTTTTGGTGTAAATGATTAAAGATGTGAAAGAATACATCTTGGGTGCCAGATTTGCCAGATAGGAATTGAACGTCGTCTATAATTAATACGTCTATTAACTGGTAAAAATGAATGAAATCATTTCTAGTGTTTTTCTTAACGGATTCAATATATTGTTGTGTGAACTTTTCTGCAGAAATATACAGGACAGTTCTTTCAGGATATTTGTCTTTTATTTCAACCCCAATAGCATGTGCCAAATGTGTTTTTCCTAATCCAACACCACCAAAAACTAAAAGTGGGTTAAACGATGTTCCTCCAGGCTTGTTTGCAACGGCCATACCTGCAGACCTTGCTAATCTATTAGAATCGCCTTCTAAGAAATTATCAAAACTGTAATTAGGATTTAATTGAGATTCAATTTTTATATTTCTAATACCTGGAATTACAAATGGATTTTTAAGTTCAGGGTTCTTAGATTTAATAGGAACATCTATTTCCTGAGGCGCATGGTAGGACCTGTTTGAACTTGGAATTTTCTCTGTGAACGGTTCCCTGTTTCCGTATGTATTTTCCATTCTGATGATATACACCAGTTTAGCTCCTTCGCCTAAAGACTTTGTTAAAGCAACCTTAAGTAGTTTTACATAGTGTTCTTCTAACCACTCATAAAAAAATTTGCTGGGTACTTGAACACTTAATGAGTTGTCTGCAAGTTTCACTGGTTTAATAGGTTCAAACCAAGTTTTAAACGCCTGAGGTTGTATGTTGTCCTTTATAAAGGAAAGGCATTCATTCCATACAGCGTTTGCATCAGTACTCATTATTTTGTTTAGGTATTTAGGTTATTTGTTGAACTTAATAGGGACTGTTGAGTAACAATCACTAGTAAGATTTAAGGAAGACAAATATGTGAACAAAAAACTTAAAAAAAAAATGTAAGTGGGTTGATTATTTAATTTTTTTTGTTCATTATGCCATCTCAAAATTTAGGGATTTAAATATAGAATTAAATTTTAAAAAAACCATGGCTATCACTACAAAAAAAAATATTGAAATCAGATATGGGGAAACTGATCAGATGGGAGTAGTGTATCATGGAAGTTATCCTGCTTTTTTAGAAATAGGTAGGATTGATTGGTTAAAACAGATGGGTTTTTCTTATGCAAAGATGGAAAAAGACGGTTTTATATTACCAGTAATTTCTTTGACTATAAACTTTAAAAGGTCGCTTTTTTTTGGAGAGGTTTTAACACTAGAAACAAGTTTAATGGCTGAACCTAAAGTTAAAATTTGTTTTGAGTACAAGCTTTATAATGACCAAGATTTACTTGTGGGAACTGCAGCCACAACATTAGCTTTTTTGGACTCCAAATCTAATAGGCCTATAGCTTGTCCTGAAAATCTTTTAAAAGTAATTCAAACCAATCTTTAAGTAAAAACTCCGTTTTCTTCATAAATTAAACTTGAAATTACTTAATGCGTAATTTCAAGTTTTTTATAGTGACAGATCCTTGATTCTATGATTTTTTCTTCAAAATTATTGCTTCTAGATTTAGATAAAGAAATTTTCATTTTACAAGTGTTTTCAACAAATTGTTCTAAGATAGTTCCCTTTTGAGATTGAACGATTCTAATGACTGCATGCATTTTTGAATAAGGAAACTCGAGGGAGTACAGATCTTTAATTTCAGAGGTAATTATTTTAGCTTGTTCCAAAGCACCTTTAGCAGCAGCTTTATAAGCTGTTATGAGACCTCCTGGACCTAACTTTACGCCCCCAAAAATTCGTACAACCACCACAACAACATTGGTGAGTTCAAATGATTGTATCTGGCCATATATGGGTGCACCCGCTGTATTATTTGGCTCCCCATCATCATTTAATTTATAAATAGGTTGATTTACACCTATTTGCCAGGCATAGCAAAAATGATTGGCATTAGAATATTGTTCTTTTAATGATGCTATTATCTCCTTAAGAGCCTCCTTGTTTGATAATGGAAATGCATGACCGTAAAATTTACTTTTTTTCTCTTTATGGAGGTAAGCTTCGTTAGGTTCTAATATGGTTTTAAAAAATTGGCTCAAACTTTTATATCTATGAGATTATTCTGCCTGTAAATGCTCAGTAAAGTGTTGTCTAAAGACTCTCTACTACTCAAAGTTGCCTTAAAATTAGGCGCTTTTACCCCCTTGTTTATATTTCCTTTAGTTTCAAATAACCTTATTTCATCCCAAAGACTCGTCTCTAAGAATAGATTCAAAGTTTTAGCACCTCCCTCCACAATGACACTACTGATTTTTTGCTCAAAAAGCGCTGCTGCTATTTGGCTTGCTAATTCATTGTTGAAATTAATAGGTAGGTATTGAATGTTGCTTTGCTTTAGATTGGATGGTGCATATTTGAAGTCTACAATGCAGTATATTTTTTCATGTATACCAAACAAACTTTTATTTGTTGGAATACTCAAATCTTTGTCTATGTATATGGGTATGGGGTTTTCTCCAGTCCAAAGTCTGGTGTTTAATTTAGGATTGTCGTGTAAAAGTGTATTAGCACCGATTAAAATGGCGTGTTCTTCACTTCTCCAT
>CAKZOR010000017.1 GCA_937136755.1 uncultured Flavobacteriaceae bacterium
GTGGTAGAAAGGGGATGGCGGAAAGATAAGGGCGCAATTTGTCGCCCGCAGTAAAAACGAGGAAGTGGATGAGAGAAGTTGCTTCGCTGACAGCCATGTTATAAAATCGGAGTGAATCGGACGAGCTTGACGAGCTTTCGTCGAAAGTATTTTGTAGAACGGGAAAGAGCGCCACGATGACGGTTGAAAGAGATCGGCCAATAATCGAGATGTTCTTTTTGCCATCCGAGGAATTGCCTCAACTTTGTGCAAAGTTACGAAAACCACATCCAATGCGCCGCGTCTTTGAATCCTTCCCCCTCTCTTTTCGACTTGTTTTCATCGTTCCCCTCATTGTAGTAGGCTATGTGGTAGGAATGCTTGTGGGATTAATGGGCTGCATGATCTACGGCTACGGTCCTCAAGAAGCCATTGATCTTTTGAGTGATTTTCAGAACACCAGCGATGTTGGGGTGCTTCGCATTCTTCAAACCTGTTTTCAATTTGGTGGATTTTTGCTTCCTGCTGTGTTTTTTCTGTGGATGTTTGGCCGTTCATCCGTGAACGAATACATGTTGCGCAAACCCAACATCACTTGGCTTTTGGTTCCGCTCATTACAATTTTAAGCTTGCCCATCATGGAAGTATTGATCAACTTCAACCAAAAGCTCATTCCTGCAAGCAGTTCATGGGGTGCGGCTTTGCGAAAACAAGAGGCAATAGCCGAAAGCATGATGGAACAGCTCCTTGCCATGAAACGCGCCGGCGCCAACATCATTGCCTCTTACTTTGCCAAAGATGTGGTGCAGTTAATGGGATAGTAAAGCAACTATTTTAAAAATGGGTATATTTAGAAGTGAAATCACTACAAATAACTTTTTATAAAACATTTTTTTTAGCCTTGCTGGCCACAATATTCACTATTGAAGTCAGTGTTGCCCAATGGGAAACAAATGTAGATAGCCTGATCAACGAGGCCATAAAACAAAAGGCTTTTCCAGGGGCTCAGGTATTGGTGGCCCATCAGGGTAAAATCTTGTTAGAAAAGGCCTACGGTTTTCACACTTACGACTCCTTGGTTCCTGTGCAAACCAATGACCTTTATGACCTGGCGTCGGTGACAAAAATATTGGGCCCTTTAACAGCCCTAATGGCTTTGGTAGAACAAGGCGTGTTGGATCTAGATGCTCCCTTTAGTCAGTATTGGACCCCGTGGAAAAAATACCGCAATAAAAAAGACCTTAGCCTGAGGGAGATTTTAGCCCATCAGGCGGGACTGATTCCTTATATTGTTTTTTTAAATGAGGTCATGGCCTACCCCAAAAGGGGTGTTCCCAAATTAAAAAGACGCTTTGTGCGGGAGCGTCCCTCCAAACGTTTTTCTTTAGTGGCTTACGAAAACAAGTATATACACCACCGTTTTCCTCAAAAGATGTACAGAAAAATCAATAGGGCTGTTCCCAGTAATGAAAGGAAATACCAGTACTCCGGTTTGGCTTTTTTATTGTTTCCTAGTCTTATTGAACAACTTACAGGAGAAGATTATCGCAGCTATATGCGCAGTCATTTTTATGACCCCTTGGGTGCAGACAATTTAGGGTATTTGCCCGCCCAAAGACTTCGAAACAAAAGAGTGGTGCCTACGGAAAGGGACTCTCTTTTTAGAAAAGCCCTTACCCAAAATTATGTCCATGACGAGAATGCTGCACTCTTTGGAGGGGTTTCTGGAAATGCAGGTTTGTTTTCCAATGCTGCCTCGGTGTATAAAATGCTCAATATGTGGCTGCAAGGCGGAAGTATAGGGGGGCGCAAGTACCTTTCTGCTGAAACCATCTCCACTTTTACTGCAGTGCAATACCCAGAAAACAACAATAGGCGTGGGCTAGGTTTTGACAAACCCCTATTGGGCAATTATAGCCTTCCCGCCTCAAAATCTTATCCGGCGCCTTCCGTGAGTCCAGAGAGCTATGGGCACTCCGGATTTACAGGCACTTTTGTCTGGGTAGATCCCACCCACGAACTCATTTATATTTTCTTATCTAATAGGGTGTACCCATCTAGAACACAAAGGGGTATTTACACTACAAATATTAGAGAGACGGTTCAAGAGGCTATTTACAAAGGGCTGGGAATTTAAAATATCTCTAAACTCGAGAGGTCTTATTCTCTAAAATGATCTGAACTTTAGGTATCTTTACACCTTAAATAGCTACAAATATATGATTGAATCCCAGGATCTAAATTATGAGAAGTCGGTGCTCATTGGTGTCATTACCAGGGAGCAGCCAGAAGAGAAAATGAAGGAGTATTTAGACGAGCTGGAGTTTTTAACTTTTACCGCAGGAGGAGAAGTGCTCAAGCGTTTTGTGCAACGCATAGACATGCCAAACCCCAAGACCTATATTGGTTCTGGAAAAATGTTAGAGGTGGCTTCTTTTGTAAAGGAACACGAGATAGGATCTGTTATTTTTGACGACGAACTCTCCCCAGCACAGCAAAAAAATATTGAGCGTGAGCTCAAATGTAAGATTGTAGATAGGACCTCTTTAATCCTGGATATTTTTGCCCAAAGGGCCCAAACCTCTTATGCCAGAACTCAGGTGGAGTTGGCCCAATACGAGTATTTATTGCCCAGATTGGCAGGTCTTTGGACCCACTTAGAGCGTCAAAAGGGTGGGATTGGAATGCGTGGCCCTGGAGAGACAGAGATTGAAACAGACCGCCGTATTGTTCGCGATAGAATTACTCTTTTAAAGAAAAAACTACAAAAGATAGACCGCCAGATGGAAACCCAGCGCGGGAATCGTGGGGCCCTTGTGCGCGTGGCCCTTGTGGGTTACACCAATGTGGGAAAATCTACCCTGATGAATGTGGTGAGTAAGTCTGAGGTCTTTGCAGAAAACAAACTTTTTGCCACCCTAGATACCACCGTTAGAAAAGTAGTGATTGGTAACTTACCCTTCCTCATGACAGACACGGTAGGATTTATCAGAAAACTTCCCACCCAATTGGTAGAGAGTTTTAAAGGCACCTTGGATGAGGTGCGCGAAGCAGATTTACTACTGCATGTGGTAGACATCTCTCACTCAGATTTTGAAGATCAGATTGCGGCGGTAAATGCTATTATGGCAGATATTAAGGCAGCAGACAAGCCCACCATTATGGTGTTTAATAAGATTGACCAATACAAGCCTGAGCGCTTGGATGAAGACGACCTTATTACTGAACGTACCAGCAAACATTTCACTATGGAAGAGTGGGAGCGTACTTGGATGAAAAAGATGGACGGAAACGCTCTTTTTATATCTGCCTTAAACAAAGAAAATCTAGACCAGTTCAGACAAAAAGTGTACGACGCGGTTAGAGACATTCACGTGACCCGTTTCCCGTACAACAGCTTCTTATATCCAGAGGTTTTGGAAGAGTAGTCCTTATCTCCCTCTTTTGTACAAAGGCACTGCGGAGCAGGCTTCTCCATACATGATGCTTTTGGCGTAGGGCTGCAGGGCGGTCATGGCCCAGAGGTAGGCGTTTTTGGGTACGTGTTTTTGACTACAGCCCTTTATAATGACCGCTTTGTCTTGGTAGGCGCTCCAATCTATCTGGGCCATGGCGGCCTGGTAGAGATGGCTTTCTAATGCCTCTAGATCTCCTATAATTACGGTTTTTACAAAGGGGCCCAACTGGGCAGTTACTAAAATATAGGCCCAGGCAGGGACTATGGCGTCTGTGCTGCAAAATAGGGCCAGGTATTGGTCTTGGTACTGAGACCAATCGTGTGCTTTTAGGGCAGCCCTAAAGTCTTTTTCTTTGAGTATAAAACCCTCGTACAACCATTGGCTGAGGTCCAAAGTAGTCCTCTGGCCACTGGGGTAGTGGTCTTCTAAATTAAAGGTTTCTAGGGCGCTGTTGGCCACCCTATTTTCGATAGGTAAGTCTTCTGATTGCATGGTATTTTGCGCTTTTGGCCTTGAGACCCTTGCTTTTTACAGCATACCAAGCTCTAACTTGGCAGCTTCACTCATCAGTTCCTGGGTCCATGGTGGGTCAAAGGTAATCTCTACTTCTACGTCTTTAATGGCGTCTATAGATTTTACTTTTTCCTCTACTTCTACAGGAAGGGTTTCTGCCACAGGGCAGTTGGGCGAGGTGAGGGTCATGAGGATCTTGACCTCGTTTTCTTCGTTTACTAGGACGTCGTAGATGAGTCCCAATTCGTATATGTCTACTGGAATTTCAGGGTCGTAAATGGTTTTGATCACCCCAACAATTTGTTCTCCTAATGCCACATCTTTTGATTCTTCCATAGCTGCTATTTTTTAGGCGTCTTTTACCTGCGTTTGATACGCCACGGCGTATAATTTTATTTGTTTGATCATGCTCACCAGTCCGTTGGCCCTGGTGGCAGATAAGTGCTCTTTAAGGCCAATCTCGTCTATAAAATCCGTGCTGGCATCTAAGATGTCCATGGGTTTTTGATTGGAGAAGGCGCGTATGAGTATAGCAATAATGCCTTTGGTAATGATCGCGTCAGAGTCTGCAGTGAACACCAATTTGTTGTCTTCTAGCGCCGCATGAACCCATACTTTAGATTGACATCCTTTAATAATATGGTCGTCGTTTTTAAACTCGGGGGAGATGAGTGGGAGGGATTTTCCTAAGGAGATCATATGCTCATAACGTTGCATCCAATCTTCAAAAAAGGCAAACTCTTCTACAATCTCGTCTTGAATGTCTTTGATAGAATCTAACATAACATGTCTTTTGCTTTTTGAACCCCTGCTACCAGGCGGTCTATTTCTTCAAAGGTATTGTAAAAACTAAAACTCGCACGAACCGTTCCCGGGATGCTGTAATAATCCATGATGGGTTGAGCGCAGTGGTGCCCGGTTCTCACGGCTATACCCATCTGGTCTAAAATACTTCCAATGTCATAAGGATGTAGCCCTTTGATGTTAAAAGAGACTACGGCCGTTTTTTCTGCAGCGGTCCCGTATATTTCTAGGCCCTCAATAGTGAGTAATGCCTTTGTGGCATACACCAGCAATTCCTGCTCGTAGGCAGCAATCTTGTCAAAACCAATGCTGTGCATATAATCTAATGCAGCGCCAAAGGCAATTCCGCCCGCAATATTAGGGGTCCCTGCTTCAAACTTATGGGGAAGGCCGGCATAGGTGGTTTTTTCAAAACTCACCGTAGCAATCATTTCTCCTCCACCTTGGTAAGGGGGTAATTTTTCTAGCCATTCCTCTTTTCCATAGAGCATGCCTACCCCGGTAGGGCCGCAAATTTTATGGGCAGAGGCCACATAGAAATCTACGTCTAAGGCCTGCACATCTGCTTGAATATGGGGGGCGGCTTGCGCACCGTCTATCAGGACGGCCGCACCCACTGCGTGGGCCGCGCCAATGATTTCTTGAATGGGATTTACCGTGCCCAATGCATTGGAGACATGGTTGCAAAACACCAGTTTAGTGGCCGGAGAAATCATGGCGTGAAAAGCCGCCATGTCCAGCGTTCCATCTATTAACATAGGAATCACCTTGAGTACCGCTCCTGTTTTTTCAGCGGCCATTTGCCAAGGCACAATGTTAGAGTGGTGTTCTAAGGCAGAGACCAATAGTTCATCGCCCTTTTTTAAAAGGGCCTCAAAACCGCTGGCCACAATATTAATACTGTGGGTGGTTCCCGCCGTAAGAATGACCTCATAGGCATGGGCGGCATTAAAGTGTTTTTGCACTTTAATTCTGGCCTGTTCATAAGCGTCTGTGGCTTCCTGAGACAGGCTGTGCACTCCACGGTGAATATTCGCGTTGTAGTGACTGTAGTAATGGGTAATAGCCTCAATGACCGCTAGAGGCGTCTGAGACGTAGCGGCATTGTCTAAATACACCAAGTCTTGCCCATGTACTTTTCTAGAAAGAATGGGGAAGTCTTTTCTAATGGCTGCAACGTCTAATGTAGGCATGTTGTTATAGTTCAAATCCAAGGTTTACCCCTAATTTTTCTGCGATTAAGGCGTTCACCCTTTTCTTGAGTTCTGGAATACGCACACTCTCTAACACATTGTTCGCAAAGGCATACATGAGTAGTGCTTGGGCTTCTTTTTTTCCAATTCCCCTAGACTGCAGGTAAAACAAGGCGTCATGGTCTAATTGACCAATGGTACAGCCGTGAGAACACTTTACGTCGTCTGCAAAAATTTCCAATTGTGGCTTGGTGTTTATGCTGGACTTGTCCGAAATAAGCAGGTTGTTGTTTTGTTGAAATGCGTTAGTTTTTTGCGCCAAACGATCTACCATAATTTTACCGTTAAAAACGCCGGTACTATTGCCGTCGTAAATCCCTTTGTAATCTTGGTGGCTCTCACAGTTCGGTTGAATGTGGTGCACTAAGGTATGGTGGTCTACATGTTGTCCGTCTCCAATAATGGTCACCCCCTTCATGGTGGAGTCTATGCGCTCCCCATTTTGGTAGAAATTTAAATTGTTTCTGGTCATTTTACCGCCAAAAGAGAAGGTGTGTAGTTTTACTACGGAATGATCGTGCTGGTCTATGTAGGTGTTGTCTACCAGACTGGCGGTATTGTTGTCATTTTGAACCTTATAAAAGTCTACTATAGCACTTTTGGCTGCAAAAATTTCTGTAACGGCATTGGTAAATACCGCATTTTCACTGAGCGACTGGTGGCGCTCTAAAATTTGTACCTCCGCATTTTCTTCTACCACCACTAAGTTTCTAGGTTGCAGCAAGAGGGCTTGCTCTCTACCTGTAGCAAAGTGAATAATTTCAATAGGCTTCATGGCCTGGGTATTCTTAGGAATGCGAATATAGGCGCCTTCTCTACTAAAAGCCGTATTGAGAGCGGTGAGGTTTTCTTCTTTGGAAGCTACCTTGTTAAAATAAGCCTCAATAATAGGCTTGTACATGTCTTTTGTGAGGGCTGCAGACATGAGACAAACATCTATGCCTTGGTGGGTGGTCTCCGATAAAAAAGAACTGTACACCCCGTCTACAAAGACAATTTTATAGGTGTCTACCTCGTGTAAAAAGTATTTTTTAACATCCTTATATTCTAAAGTGGCTGCTTCCTTTGGAAAAATACTAAAGTCTAATTTCTCTAGAGATTTTAGGGAAGTATATTTCCAAGCCTCCATTTTTTTGGTAGGAAAGCCTTGATTTTCAAAAACTTTAATGGCAGCAGAGCGAACATTATGCACCGGGTGGTCTAAGTCTACCTGGTTTTCAAAGGCCATAAAGGCGTTTACTAGTTTGTCTTTTAGTTCCATCTATAGCGCCATTTCTTGTTTGATCCAGTCGTATCCTTTTTCTTCCAATTCAAGCGCCAAACTCGCGTCTCCAGATTTTACAATCTTACCGTCGTACAATACGTGTACAAAGTCTGGTACTATATAGTCTAACAAACGCTGGTAGTGGGTAATGACCACCACCGCATTGTCTTTAGAGCGTAATTTATTGACCCCACCGGCTACAATTCTAAGGGCGTCAATGTCCAATCCAGAATCGGTTTCATCTAGTATGGCTACTTTGGGTTCCAACATGGCCATTTGGAAAATTTCGTTACGCTTTTTCTCTCCTCCAGAGAAGCCTTCATTCAAGGATCTGGATAAGAATTTGCGGTCAATTTCTAACAATTCCGCCTTTTCCTTGATCATTTTAAGCATCTCATTGGCAGGCATGTCTTCCTGGCCTCTTGCTTTGCGAGATTCATTAATGGCGGTTTTCATAAAGTTGGTCACCGTCACACCTGGAATTTCTACAGGGTATTGAAAAGATAAGAAGATTCCTTTATGAGCGCGTTCTTCAGGAGCATCGTCTGCCAAGTCTTGGCCCTCTAACAACACTTCTCCTTTGGTCACTTCAAATTCATCTTTTCCAGCCACTACAGAAGCCAAAGTACTTTTACCGGCACCGTTAGGACCCATAATCGCGTGAACTTCTCCAGGTTTTACCACAAGGTTAATGCCCTTTAATATCTCTTTGTTGTCTACACTTGCGTGTAAGTTCTTAATCTCTAACATTTTTTTTATTCTATAGGGTGGTGGCGCAGTGCTTATCCTACTGAGCCTTCTAAACTAATTTCTAATAATTTTTGTGCTTCTACCGCAAATTCCATTGGCAGCTTGTTTAAAACCTCTTTACTAAAGCCGTTTACGATTAGGGCAATGGCTTTTTCAGTGTCTATACCGCGTTGGTTGCAATAGAATATTTGGTCTTCTCCAATTTTAGAAGTGGTGGCTTCGTGCTCAATTTGGGCGGTTTTGTTTTTGGCCTCAATATAAGGGAACGTATGGGCCCCACATTGGTCTCCCATGAGTAGGGAGTCGCATTGAGAGAAGTTTCTAGCGTTTTCTGCTCGGGGTCCTACCTGCACCAATCCACGGTATGAATTCTGAGATTTACCCGCAGAAATACCCTTAGAAATAATGGTGCTTCTGGTGTTCTTCCCAAGGTGTATCATTTTAGTACCCGTGTCTGCTTGTTGGAAATTATTGGTGACCGCAATGGAGTAAAATTCTCCAATAGAGTGGTCTCCTTTCAAGACGCAAGACGGATATTTCCAAGTCACTGCAGAACCTGTTTCTACCTGTGTCCAAGAAATTTTAGCGTGGTTTTCACAAATCCCTCTCTTGGTCACAAAATTGTACACCCCGCCTTTTCCTTCCTTGTCTCCAGGGAACCAGTTTTGAACGGTGGAGTATTTTATCTCTGCATGGTCTAAAGCTACTAGCTCTACTACGGCAGCATGTAATTGATTTTCATCTCTAGAGGGCGCTGTACAACCTTCTAAATAACTCACATAAGATCCTTCATCTGCAATCACTAGCGTACGCTCGAATTGTCCAGTACCTGCCTGGTTGATTCTAAAGTAGGTAGAGAGTTCCATGGGGCAACGAACGCCTTTTGGAATGTAACAGAAAGACCCATCTGAGAATACCGCAGAGTTTAAGGCGGCGTAGTAGTTGTCTTTTTGAGGCACTACTGAGCCAATGTATTTTTTGACCAATTCAGGATGCTCTTTAATGGCCTCTGAAATAGAGCAGAAAATAATGCCTTTTTCTGCCAAGGTCTTTTTAAATGTGGTGGCTACAGAGACTGAGTCCATGACAATGTCTACCGCTACCCCAGCCAATTTCTTTTGCTCGTCTAGTGAAATACCCAAACGCTTAAAAGTGTCTAATAATTCGGGATCTACCTCGTCAATAGAATTATATTTGGGTTTTTTGTTGGGCGCTGAATAATAAGAGATGGCCTGAAAATCTGGCTTGGTGTAATGCACATTGGCCCATTCCGGTTCTTCCATCTCTAGCCATGCCCGGTAAGCGTCTAAACGCCACTGGGTCATCCAGTCTGGTTCTTCTTTTTTCTTGGAGATGGCTACGACAATCTCTTCGCTAAGCCCTACAGGAAAAGTATCGGATTCTATGTCTGTATAAAAGCCGTACTCGTACTCCTTGGTCTCCAGTTCTTTTTTTAATTCTTCTTCCGTGTATGCCATTTTCTTTTTTTTAGGGAGTTGGCTACAGAGAGAAACTCTCTCCACAACCACAGGTGCGTTGGGCGTTGGGGTTGTTAAATACAAACCCTTTGCCGTTCAGGCCACCTGAATATTCAAGGACGGTTCCTACCAGATACAAAAAACTCTTTTTGTCTACTAGGATGCGCACCTCGTTATCTTCAAATACTTTGTCTGTTTCGCCCGCAGAATTATCAAACGTAAGTTCATAAGAGAGGCCACTACAGCCGCCACTTTTAACCCCTACTCTAACAAAATCTGCCTGGGCATTAAAGCCTTCTTCCTCCATGAGGGACATGACTTTTTTCTTTGCTGTTTCAGATACACTGATCATTCTTAGATAGATTAATTCTAAATTAGACACAAATATACGTAAAGATTGTATTTTTGCGGCATGTTAGAAGCAAAAAACCCTCAGAAGACTGACCTAGAAAAACTAGGAGAGTTTGGACTTATTGACCATTTAACCAAGGACTTGCCGCAAACCCAGTCCAGTACGGCCCTCTCCATTGGAGACGACGCCGCCGTACTAGACCACCAAGGCTATCAGACCGTGCTCACCACAGACATGCTTGTGGAGGGAGTGCATTTTGATCTGGCCTATATGCCTTTGCAGCATTTGGGGTATAAAGCCGTGGTGGTGAATTTGTCAGATGTCTATGCCATGAACGCCGCTGCCACCCAAATTACGGTGTCCTTGGCGGTGTCCAATCGCTTTCCTTTAGAAGCGCTGGAATCTTTTTACGAGGGGGTACGCCATGCCGCCACCCATTACGGGGTAGACGTGGTAGGAGGAGACACCACCTCCAGCACCAAAGGCATGATAATTTCCATTACCGCCCTAGGCACTGTGGTGCCCGCTAAAATCACTAAGCGCTCTGGCGCCCAAGAAAACGACCTTTTGGTGGTCTCTGGAGATTTAGGGGGTGCGTATATGGGGCTTCAGGTCTTGGAAAGAGAGAAGGCTGTTTATGAGGTAAACCCCAACAGCCAGCCAGATTTAGAGCCCTACCACTATATTGTACAGCGTCAGTTAAAACCGGAGGCTAGAAAAGACATCCCCAATTTATTGGAGGCATTAGACGTACTGCCTACGGCCATGATTGATATTTCCGACGGCCTCTCTTCAGAGATCCTACACCTCTGCAAGGCCAGCGGCTTAGGATGCGATTTATATGAAGACAAAATTCCTTTAGACCCTACGGTGATAGCTGCCTGCGAGGAATTCAATATAGATTCCACCACCGTAGCCCTCTCCGGTGGAGAAGACTACGAACTGCTCTTTACCATTGCTCAAAAAGACTTTGACAAGATTAAGGGCAACCCACACCTCACCGTGATTGGCCATATGACTGCCAAAGAAAGCGGCGCTCATCTGGTCACCAGAGCCAACACTAAAATAGCCCTCCAAGCCCAGGGCTGGAATTCTTTTTAATGAAGAAACTACTCGCTGCCTTTGCTTTATTTTCGCTCTTTTTTGGGGCAGGGAATCTTATTTTACCCCCTTATTTAGGCGTGCAGGCAGGTGCAGACTGGGCACTTGTAGCGTTTGGTTTTGTGATCTCTGCGGTGCTTATTCCCATTTTGGGAATATTCGCACATGCCAAATTACAGGGGACCATCTATGATTTTGGGGCGCCATTGGGAAAAGGCTTCTCTCTAACCTACGCGGCCCTGATTTATGGCATTGCGCTGGCGCTTCCAGCGCCCCGCACCGCCTCCGTGACCCATGAAATGGCTATAATGCCATTTATAGACAGTCCTTATTGGCTCACCAGCCTAGTGTATTTCAGTTTGGTATTGCTCGCGGCCCTAAACCGCTCCAAATTGTTAGACTTCTTTGGCAAAATTACCACACCAGCCATTTTAGTGGTGCTCACTGCCTTAATTGGCATGGCGTTTTTGACTCCAGAAGTAGCTTTGGACCCCACCACTATGGAAAATCCTTTTGGGAGCAGTTTGTTAGAAGGTTATCAGACCTTTGATGCCATTGCCGCCGTGGTGATCGGTGGGGTATTACTGGTTTCTATTCAAAAAATGCAGGCCAAGGGAAAAGCAACGCCTACAAACGCAGATCAAACCGCGAATGTAGATGAAGCCGCAAACGTAATTGCAGCTCAAGCACCAAATGGAAATCAAGCCCAACCAGACAACAATCCATACCACCAACAAAAAAGTACGGTGCGTTTTGCTGCCGTATTTTCTGCCATTACCTTGTCTGCCATTTATGTGGGCCTCATTTATGCGGGTGCGCAGGCCCAAGGGAATTTTGATGTAGCAAGCAGTCGCAGTGTTATTTTACAGGGCGTGGCCCAGCTATTTTTGGGAAATACAGCTCCATTGGGTCTCGGGATTTTAGTGGCCTTAGCCTGTTTTACCACCGCTACTGGAATTGTGACAGGCACGGCAGATTTTGTGGCCAGTTATTTTGAAGGCCCCGGTCATGCGCCTGGAACCGCCAAGAAAGTATTTGTTGGGGTGGCCATTGCTGGCGCCATTTTAGGAGTGCTCATGGGGCAATTCCCAGTGGTCTATATCATTGCCATAGCCGTACCTGCCCTAGTATTTATTTATCCCACAACAATCATTCTTATGGCCCTGCATGTTTTGCCCAACTCCTGGGCCACCCCAACAGCCTTTAAGGCCACAGTGATTTGCTGTTTTATAGTGAACACCCCCGCCTTTTTAGACAGCTTGGGTTATTCCGCCCTTCAAGAAGCCACTACTTGGATGCCGCTAAGCGCCCAAGGATTGGCCTGGGTGCTCCCAGTACTACTCACCCTATTGGGCGTAAAGATTTTTAGCGTATTTTTAATAAAAAAATAATGCGCTCCTTTTTACCCAGCAGCCTTTTTCTCAAAAAAGCATGCCTTTTTATGGCACTTTTTTACTGTGGAATGCTGTGGGCACAGCAGCGAATTAAAGGCCAGGTTTTAGACGCTTTAGACAACACCCCTTTAATGGGGGTGTCTGTCTATTTTGACGGGACTTCTATTGGTACCATCACCGACGAATCAGGTATTTTTGAGCTGCCCCTTGCTCAAAAAATAAACGCGGCACTTGTAGTGAGTTACTTGGGTTATGAAACCCGCTCTATTACAGATTTGCAAAACTTAAGCAAGGGATTTACGGCCAAAATATATTTAGAAGAAGAAGCGGTAGCGCTAGATGAGGTGGTCTTAGAACCTGACACCTGGTCTAGAGAACGCAAATACCGATTGTTTAAACGTGCTTTTCTAGGGGAAGACACTGCAGCTCAGCGCACTAAGATTCTAAACCCAGAGGTGTTGCGATTTTATTACAACAAGCAAACTGCTACACTCTACGCCTATGCCTCTGCTCCTTTAAAAATTCAAAACAAACACCTGGGCTATCTAATGCGCTATGCCCTGATAGATTTTGAGCTCTCTTTTTTTAAAGATACTGTTCAAAACGAATGGCCTCAGGAGTATATTTCCTATTATTCAGGCACCTCTTTTTTCACTCCTTTGACCATACAAACCAAGAGCAAACACGCCAAAAATAGGGCCAAAGCCTATGAAGGCTCTACCTTACAATTTATGCGCTCTATAATGCTAGGACAGTTTGAAAAAAATGGATTTAAGCTCTATTACAACAAAAAAGAACTGCCTTGGGAAGCGGTGTTTAGCTTGAATCAAGAGGAAGAATTTTTAAAAGTAACCCAAGAAATTCCGAGAATCACCATCCTACATAAAAGGAAACAATCTATTATGGAAGCGGTAAGTGGTCCCTTTTTCCTAGACGGTTTGGGGAACTTTGCCCCAGCCAACCGCCTGTCATTTGGCGGCTATATGGGATCTAAACGCGTAGCGGCTATGCTGCCTTTGGATTATGGAATTGAGTAGGGATTTTTATTTATCTTTACCCCTGTTGGTCCAAAAGACTCCTAACACCCTCTTAAAAGACCGGCAATAGCTTTATAAATCACCCCATATTCTATGAAATACCGCCCCATTCCCAATAGTTTATACATTAAAAATCGCCAAAAGTTCACAGCTCAAATGATTCCAGGGAGTCTGGCGGTCTTTAATTCAAACGATATTTATCCGGTGTCTGCAGACAGCACCCTGCCCTTTGCGCAGCATTCAGATATCTTGTATTTGTCAGGGGCAGATCAGGAAGAAACCATCTTGTTGCTCTTTCCAGACGCGCTGAATCCGGCCCATAAAGAGATTCTTTTTGTTCGGGAAACCAACGAGCACATTGCTGTTTGGGAAGGTGCCAAATACACCAAAGAGAAAGCCACGGAGATTTCAGGGATACAGACCATTATGTGGTTGTCGGACTTTGACAAGGTCTTTTTTGACCTCATGACAGAGGCGCATACCATTTATTTTAATACCAACGAGCATTACCGTCAGGCGGTAGAAACCCAGACCCGAGAAGACCGTTTTATAGCCAAGTGCAAGGCGCAGTTTCCCGCCCACCAATGGCAAAAAAGCCAGCCCATTTTACAAGAGATCAGAGGGGTAAAAGAACCAGAGGAGATTGCCCAAATGCAAACCGCTTGTAATATTACCGAAAAAGGGATTCGCAGGCTTTTAGGGTTCATAAAACCAGGGGTTTGGGAATACGAGATAGAGGCAGAGTTGCTGCACGAATTTGTGCGCAACCGCTCCAAAGGCTTTGCCTACACCCCCATTATTGCTTCTGGCCCCAATGCCAATGTGCTGCACTATATAGAAAACAATCAGCAGTGCCAAGCTGGAGATCTGATCCTGATGGATGTAGCGGCAGAATACGCCAATTACCGATCAGACCTCACCAGAACTTTTCCAGTCAGTGGTCGTTTTACCGAGCGTCAGGCCGCCGTGTACAATGCCGTTTTACGCGTTAAAAATGCCGCCACCAAACTCCTAGTACCTGGAACGCTATGGGCAGAATACCACCAAGCCGTAGGAGAAATTATGACGGAAGAATTACTAGGCCTGGGTCTTTTAGACCCGGCCGATGTCAAGAACCAAGACCCCCACAAACCCGCCTATAAAAAGTACTTCATGCACGGCACCAGCCACCATATTGGTTTGGACACCCATGATTACGGCGCACTTAAAACCCCCATGAAAGCCGGGATGGTCTTTACCGTAGAACCCGGAATTTATATTCCTGAAGAAGGCATGGGCATTCGCTTAGAAGACAATGTAGTGATTCAAGAGCAAGGAGAACCGCTCAACCTCATGGCCCATATTCCTATTGAAATAGCGGAAATAGAGGCCCTGATGAACGGGGAGGGCTAATTTTAGTCTAAAAACCCCTCTGTAACAGCTGCTTTTTGAATGAATTCTTCAAAAGCCCTGTTTACCAATTGATTGAGTTTTAAGCCATTTTTCTGAGCCATTATAGCGAGGGTTTCGTGTTTTTCTGGAGTGGTTCTAATATTGAATACCCCTCTGTAAGATTTTAAAGGATTTTTATTCAAAGCCTTACAGGTTTCCAAATAGTCCTCTACAGCATCTTCAAAAGCTTTTTTTAAACCTGATACCGAATCAGATTCATAACTGACCAAGTCATCTATTCCAATAAGCTTGCCATACAGACACTGATCTTCATCACTAAAACTAACAGTTCCAAGGTATTCCTTATATTTTAAAAGGTTTTTCATTTCAAATATGCAATTAGTTGTTTTATGACATAGGTTTTGACAAGGGGCGAGGGGTGTGGTTTGTGAAGTGTAATGATTGCTCCAGCCTCATTTTTAAATTTTCTTCTCGAACCACTTGTTTTGCCACTTATTATTTCATGGTAACCATAGTATTTTAAAATCTTAATCAATTCCAGCCAACTTAGGTCTTTCGGAATACTTTTAAACTTAAGTAGCAGTTTTTCTATTTGGCTCACAAACAAAGATACAAAAAAATTGCCACTAAAAATTAGTGGCAAATGAAAGTGATTTTGAGCCCTGCTTTTTATAAGCAAAAAGTACTTATCTTAGGGGGTGAAAAATAACCCCAACCCCATGAAAAAATTACTTTTTGTTGCCCTTTTAGCCGCTGGATGGAGCGGTATTGCCCAGGATATAAACCCCACTACTGGTGCTGAGGTACAGGCCAGTTTGCAGCAGCAGGCGGCCATGCAGGCCCGTTCGCTGGTTAAAAACATTCCCTTTACTCAAATAGGCCCTACCGTAATGAGTGGTCGTGTGGTAGACGTGGCCGTGAACCCAGACAAGCCGTCTGAGTTTTATGTGGGCTACGCCTCTGGAGGGCTTTGGTACACAAACAACAACGGGACTTCTTTTAGTCCTATTATGGACCAAGCGCCCACCCAGAATGTGGGAGACATTGCCGTAGATTGGGCCTCTGGCACCATTTGGGTAGGAACCGGAGAAAATAATTCTTCCCGTTCTTCCTATGCCGGAATAGGCCTCTTAAAATCTACGGATCAGGGGGCTACTTGGCAGCATATGGGTCTGGAAGACAGCCACCATATTGGCCGTATCCTGATCAATCCCAACAATCCACAGGAAGTGGTGGTAGGGGTGCTAGGACATTTATACACTCCCAATGAAAATAGGGGGCTCTATAAAACTACAGACGGCGGTAAAAGCTGGACCAAAACATTACATATCTCTGACAGTGCCGGAATTATAGAAGTGGCGGCAGCGCCAGAAGATTTTAATACCCTCTATGCGGCCAGCTGGGAAAAAGACCGCAAGGCCTGGCATTTTGAGGGCTCTGGAAACGGATCTGCCCTCTATAAAAGTACAGACGCAGGAAACACATGGACGCTAATTTCTACCCAAGACAGTGGCTTTCCCACAGGAGCCGGGGTAGGGCGCATTGGTCTAGCGGTCTACGACGCTAATACGGTCTATGCTGTGCACGACAGCCAGTTTAGAACCGAGGCCAAAAAAGATCCCAATGCCAGAAAATCAGACGCCCTGACCAAGGAAGATTTTAAGCAAATGGACGTGAAGGCTTTTATGAAACTTTCAGACGGTAAGTTGAATCAATATTTAAAATCTAATGGCTTTCAGGAAAAATACCGCGCTCAGAATGTGAAGCAATTGGTGCAGGCAGGTACGGTGAAGCCCGCAGATTTGGCCACCTATTTAGAAGACGCCAATGCGCTTTTATTCAATACGCCAGTGACCGGTGCTGAGGTCTATCTGAGCAGCAATGGCGGCAGCACTTGGACCAAACAAAATGAGCAGCCCATTGAGGGCTTGTTTTACAGCTATGGCTACTATTTTGCCCAGATATCGGTGTCCGCACAGGATAAAGATTATATAGTACTTTCTGGAGTGCCTTTATTGGCATCGGCCAACGGCGGGAAAAGTTTTAAAAATATTGGGGGAGACAATGTGCATTCAGACCACCACCATGTCTGGATAAACCCTGCAGACCAAAACCATATGATCAATGGGAACGACGGGGGGATTAATATGACCTACGACGGTGGGGCCCATTGGATCAAGAACAATACGCCTACCGTAGGGCAGTTTTACTATATTAATACAGACAACGAAAGCCCTTATAATGTCTATGGCGGCCTTCAGGACAACGGGGTTTGGAAGGCGCCACATACCGCACCACTCAATACCCGCTGGCAGGCTACAGGTCAAAACCCTTGGGAATCTATCATGGGCGGAGACGGGATGCAGGTGCAGATAGACGCTCGAAATTCAGATATTGTCTATACTGGATTTCAGTTTGGAAACTACTTTAGATTGGACCTCAGTAGCGGGAAACAGACCTATATTCAGCCCAAACACGAATTGGGAGACGCGCCCTTCCGTTTTAACTGGCAAACCCCTATTTTACTCTCTTCTCACAACCAGGATGTGCTGTATTTAGGCTCTAACCGCCTGCACCGTTCTATGGATCAGGGCAGCACTTGGGAGACCATTTCTGGAGACCTCACTCAGGGGGGCAAGAAGGGGAATGTGGCCTTTGGTACGCTCACGGTCATTGGGGCGTCGGCCTTTGATTTTGACCTATTATACACCGGTTCGGACGACGGTCTCTTGCACCGCTCCACAGACGGTGGCGCCAATTGGACAAACATTTCAGCCGGGTTGCCAAAAGATTTATGGGTGAGTAGTTTGGAGGCGTCGGTCCATAAAAAAGACCGGGTAATTGCCGCTTTAAACGGCTATAGAAACGACCATTTTGCCCCTTACATTTTCCTATCAGAAAATGGGGGCGATGCCTGGAAGAACATCGGCACCAGCCTACCACTTGGCGCTGTAAATTCCGTGACGGAAGATCCTAACCACGAGCATATCTTATACGCAGGAACAGACAACGGCCTCTATGTGACCTTAGATTTGGGGGCTACATGGCATGCTTTTTCTACGAATTTACCGGCTGTTGCCGTGCACGATGTAGTGGTGCAGGCCAGGGACAAACACCTCTTGGTAGGAACGCATGGTCGCTCTATTTTTAAGGCAGACATTGCCGCTTTAGGACCATTGGCCACACAAATGGCCGCTGGAAAGACGCCAGAAGTGCAACTTTTTGAGCTGGACAAGCAGCGGGTGTCTCCTAGATGGGGTATGGCCAGAGGCTTCTCAGATCCTTATACGCCAGAAATAAACATGGACTTTTTTCTGGCCCAGGCCGGTGCAGTCTCTGTCTCTGTTCAAGACGCCAATGGCATAGAAGTGAACGCTATGACCCTCCAAGCAGACGCTGGTTTTAATAGCGCGCCCTTTCATATGAACTTTTCTAAATCAGGAAAGATTGCATTTTTAAAGAAAAATAAGATGCGTTTGAATACAGCTGCAGATGGCAACACTTACTTACCAAAAGGGACTTATAAGGTAATTTTAAGTGCTGGAAAAGCGAAAAGCAGCCAAGAATTAATCTTGCAATAGAGGCCATAGAATTTTTGTATTCCTTTAAAATAGGCTAATTTTAGCACGAAAACGTAACCCAAATATACCATAACGCTGTTTTGAGCGTTGTGGTTTTTATATATGAAACCCATCTTACGCCTTTTTGTGTTTTTTGCAGGCCTTTTCATTGCTGGTCAGGCTACTGCTTTGGGGCAGGTAACACCACCGGCATACCCCAATGTGACTATTTCTTACTGTAGTCTTCCTTCTTCAGAAATTGCCTTTCCGAATTTAGTGATTGCAGAAAATGCTTCAGATGATTTTTCGGTAGGCTCAGGCGTTCAATTTACACTCTCTGTTCCCGCAAGTTTTACCTTGTCTGGTACGGTGAGTGTCGTGACTTCTGGAACAGACATTACGAGTGCTAGCGCTACCTTCTCAGATACACAAACGCTCCTAGTTACCTATACTACTACTGCTACTGCTACTACGGATCAAATAAGTATTAATGGCCTCACTGTTTTGGCCACTGCGGGAGGTGTTACAGGCACTTTGGCTTACAACGCCATTGACGCCGGTATTAACGGCCTACCAAATGGGCATGGTTTTTTAAGTGTGGCCTCAGACGCCAGTGCTATTTCTGTAAACGGCGGTACCTTGACCGCCTCTCAAAAAGTTTGTTTAAACCAGCCGCTGAACGCTTTTAGTGTTAGCTCAAGTACTGCTTCTGCTACCTATCAGTGGGAACAATCTGTGAATGACATTACCTATACGGCTATTTCGGGTCAGACAGGGGTTGCCTACACACCTACTAGCACAGCTACGGGCACCTTGTACTATAGAAGGCAAACGATTGTGACTAAAAATGGGATTGCTTGTTCCGCGCCAAGTAATGCGGTGTCAGTGACCATTATAGATTTAGATGCAGGTACGATTAGTGATGATCAGGCTATTTGCTATGGAGAGACTCCAGTGCCATTTACCAGTGTACTAGACGCCAGTGCTCAAGGAGAAGACATTAGCTATAGCTGGGAAAAATCTACCGACGGTCAAAGCAGCTGGCAGGCCATTGCAAACAATTCTGCTACCTATGCCTCTGGCGCTTTAACACAGACTACAAGTTTTAGAAGAATTGCAAATTCTACTACTTGTACCGCCACCAAAACCTCTAATGTAGTGACTGTTTCTGTGGGGCCTCAGATCAATGGAGGGACAGCAGAGGGGACTCAAAATTTATGTTTAAATGACACTCCTGTAGCCTTATCAGTGGTTAATGCAACCCTTTCAGGAGGAGATATAAGTTACCAATGGGAGTCTTCTACTACCAATAATGCAGCTACTTTCACAGCTGTTAGTGGTACGGGATCACAGACCGCTACCTTTAGCCCTCCCACAGATACCGCAGGGACCTTTTATTATCGAAGAATTACTACGGTAACGGCCAATTCAAAGGCTTGTTCAGAGGCCTCTACAGTGGCCACTGTGGTGGTTACAGATGTAAATGGCGGGGTGGTTTCTGGTAACCAAACGATCTGTTTTGGTGCTCCCGTGAGCCCCATCACTATTAGTGGAGACACCTCAGTGGGAAACATTACTTATCAGTGGTTAACTTCCACTGACAACAATACGTTTACACTATTAGAGGGTAGCACCGGCCCTTCTTTAACCCCTAGCTATACACAAACAGGAACCCTTTACTTTTATAGACTTACTTATTATGAGGGAGCTAGTTCCTGTTTTGACGCGTCAGACGTTTCCACTTTAAATGTAATTACAGTCTCACCAGGGGTAATTGCAGCTGGAAGTACAGAATTGTGTTATGGATCTGATGGGGGTACCATTGGCTCCACTACAGATGCCTCTGCTATGGGAGAGACCGTCACTTACTCATGGGAAAAATCTATAGATGGGGGTACTAATTGGACTTCAATTCCTACCAACTCCGCTACCTTAGCCACTGGAACACTCACCCAAACTACCTCTTACAGGCGTTTGGCCCAATCTGCCAGTTGTGGAACAGACGTTTACTCCAATGAAATCACTAAATATGTGGCACCAGAAGTGCTGGGAGGAACCATTTCTTCTAATCAGGCCCTATGTGTAGGTGCTGCAGCAACGCCCTTAACCATCAGTGGAGATTCTAGTAGTGGAAACCTGTCATACAAATGGTATACGAGTACTGATCAGAGTACTTGGAATGAAATAAGTACTGAAACAGGCGTTTCTTATACACCCCCTACTTCCAGTGCGGGCAACCGATATTATTACAGGGCTACCACCGTGACTTACGAGGGATACAGCTGTGTGGCTTCTAGTACAATTGCTTCGGTAGCTGTGTCAGATCTAGACCCAGGGAGCATAGCAGGAACCCAGACCATATGCTTGGGAGACGTACCTGCCACACTCACGTCTAGCTCAGATGCTACAGCCTCCGGCACCACAGTTAGCTACCAATGGCAGCAGTCCATAGACGACGGTATTACATGGACCAACCTTAGCGGGAGCGGTTCTGCTACCAATGCGTTTACCCCTTCTGCTACGATCACGCAAACCACTTTATTTAGAAGAAATGCTACCAGTACCTCCTGTAGTACTTCAGAGGCATCTAATGTGGTGTATGTGTATGTCAATAGATTTCCTACGGCCACTATTGCCATTACATTTAACGACGGGAATACTGGCTCAGTAGATATTTGCCCAGGTGCCAACCCTTTTCCTTTAGAAGACAATTCATCGCTCGCAGGAGACGGAGATGTAAGTTATTTATGGCAGCAAAGTACCAATAATGGTATTTCTTGGTCCACTGCTTCTGGAGTAAACAATGGCAATACTTATGACCCCCCTTCGGTCACTGCAGATATTTGGTATCGCAAACAAACCATTAGCACCCTTAACGGAGAAACCTGTACAGATTTTAGTAATGTGCTTAAGTTCATTGCTGGAAATAATGCAGATCCAGGGGCCATTAAAACGAGTAATACGGCTACTGGAGATGATCAATTAGAAGTGGTATGCGTGGGAGATACGCCTAGCTTAATCATTACTAAGACGGCTGCGAGTGTTACTAACGGAACGCTCAGCTACCAATGGTATACCAGTACATCTAATAGCCCTTATGCTTGGTCTGCAGTCTC
>CAKZOR010000018.1 GCA_937136755.1 uncultured Flavobacteriaceae bacterium
CCTATGGAGAGAGAGATGTACTTTATGTGAGCATTCATTCCCTTCATAAAATTGCCAAGTTTAATGGAAAAGATGGCAGCCCTCCCAAAATATATAAACTCGGTTCGGGGGCATGGAAAAAAGTTAAAGAAAAGACCAAGTCCAGGGTTAAAAAACTTGCTTTTGATCTCATACAAATCTATGCCAAAAGACGGCTGCAAAAAGGGTTTCAATACGCAGCAGATTCGAGTTTACAACACGAATTAGAGGCCTCATTTTTATACGAAGACACTCCAGATCAGTTGACTGCCACAGAAGATATTAAAAAAGATATGGAAAGTGAGCGTCCTATGGACAGGTTAATCTGTGGAGACGTAGGATTTGGTAAAACAGAAGTAGCCATTAGGGCTGCATTTAAGGCGGTAGACAATGGAAAACAAGTGGCTATTTTAGTGCCTACCACCATTTTGGCTTACCAGCATTTCAATACCCTTACTGCCAGACTGAAAGACATGCCCGTTTCGGTAGATTACCTCAACAGGTTTAGGAGCTCTAAAGAAAAAAAGGCTGTTTTAGAGCGTTTAGAGAACGGCAGATTAGACATTGTTATTGGGACACACCAATTGGTCAACAAAGCAGTAAAATTCAAAGACTTGGGACTGCTTATTGTAGATGAGGAGCAAAAATTCGGGGTAGGTGTCAAAGACAAACTCAAGTCACTCAAAGAAAATGTAGACGTACTGACCCTCACCGCAACTCCTATTCCAAGAACTTTGCAGTTCAGCTTAATGGCTGCGAGAGATTTGTCAGTGATTAACACTGCTCCACCGAATAGGTACCCTATTGAGAGCAGCGTAATTCGTTTTAATGAAACACTGATTAGAGACGCTATTTCCTATGAAATTCAAAGGGATGGTCAGGTATTTTTCATTCACAATAGGATTGAAAACATAGCAGAGGTAGCTGGACTCATACAGCGATTGGTGCCAGATGCCAGGGTGGGAATTGGCCACGGGCAAATGGACGGCAAAAAACTTGAAAACCTCATGAAAGCATTCATGGGTGGTGAATTTGACGTTTTGGTCTCCACAACCATCATTGAAAGTGGTCTAGACGTTTCTAATGCCAACACCATTTTTATTAATAATGCCAATAACTTTGGCCTGAGTGACCTCCACCAAATGCGCGGACGTGTAGGAAGAAGCAATAAGAAAGCCTTCTGCTACTTCATTACCCCTCCTTATGAGGTCATGACGGCCGATGCCAGAAAAAGAATCCAAGCCCTTGAACAATTCACCGCGCTAGGAAGCGGCTTCAATATTGCTATGAAAGACCTAGAAATCAGGGGTGCAGGAGATATTCTTGGTGGAGAACAAAGTGGTTTTATTAATGAAATAGGATTTGAAACCTATCAGAAAATTATGGCAGAGGCCATAGATGAGCTAAAGCAGTCAGAATTCAAAGACCTTTACGAGACGCCCGAAGAAGACAGCAATAAGGCTTTCGCATTAGAAACTCAAATGGACGCAGATATTGAAATGTTATTCCCAGATGATTATGTGAATAGCACTTCTGAAAGGCTCAACCTGTATACCACATTAAATGGTTTGACTAATGATGCTGAATTAGACGCTTTTGAAAATGAACTCATTGATCGTTTTGGACCCATCCCAGAGGAAACAAAAGACCTTTTGCTAGCAGTCCAAGTCAAATGGATTTCAAACTATATGGGTATGGAAAAAGTCGTGATGAAAAAAGGCAAGTTCTTGGGCTATTTCATTGCAAACCAACAATCTGACTATTATCAAAGCGCCAGATTTAGAAAGGTGTTGGCCTTTGTTCAAGCACACTCAAAACAATGCACGCTAAAAGAGAAGCAAACCAGAAGTGGCCTAAGGCTCTTATTAGTAATCGAAGGCGTGCATAAAGTCAATAGCGCCTACAAAATACTGTCTAATTTTAAAGCGTCTTAAGGTCTTTAATTGTTCTAAAAGCTACGTCTACCTGAGCGTCATTAACTATAATAGTAAATTCATTGGTCGTAGATATTACCTCGTAAAGCACTATACCCTCCCAGGCCAACCTTTGAAAGATAAAATAATAAATACCAGGAACAGACACATTTTCTGCAGGTAGTTTAACCGTAATGGAAGATAAATTTTCTGCTTTTTGGGTGCATTTTTCCGTTACAAAAAGTGTTTCAACGGTCTTGTCTAATGCACCACTAACCACTATGTTTAGCTCATTCACTCCTCTAGAGGAGGTGTAAAACACGTCTTTATTCTTATTAATTTCTTTTAAAAGCAGGGTTTGATTTTCCAGAATACTATCTGAAATTAAAAAGGTAAAGTCCGTAAGAGAAGAACGCACGGTAATTTCTCCTATATTTTTTAAAACTTTAATGATTTTATGGGTCGCTCTAAATTCCATGTCGTCCGACAATCTTTTTAGTGCCATTACTATAGCGCCATTTCTAATATCTTTTCCTAAGGCCTCTTCAATTTCCGGCATTATAATTCGAGAAAGAGAGGTAAGATTAATGATTCCCTGTGCTAAAGCACTTTGCAAAAAAGGTTTCTTTTTAATGTAATTTTCTACAACAGAAGAGATGGTTTTCATCTTAAAAAAATAAAATTAGACTTAAAACAAGCTTTAAAATAGAATGCAAATGTAACACTTTGTTATAAATTAAACAAAATGTTGTTGGATTAAAAATGATAAAAAGCGTCTTTAAGGTGTTCTAAATCATATGAATGGGTGCCCATAGTAATGTACACAATGTCAAAACGAGCTTCTTTATTCACTTTATAGCGTTGTATATAGTAATTTGCAGCCCTAATAAGGTGGTGTATTTTGGACGGTGGCACCAATTGTATTAAAGGCACCAAAGCTGGTGCTGTTCTGGTCTTTACCTCTATTACAACAAGAAAGTCTTCATGGAGTGCAATAATATCTATTTCAGCTTTTCTATGTCTGTAATTAACTGCCCTTATCTCATAACCCTTTGAAATAAGGTACTCTTGTGCTATACGCTCTCCTTTAGCGCCCAAATCATTGTGAATTGCCATGCGTTAGATTTTAAATGTAGGCCCATGCTGACTTGGAGGGTATTCGCAACTTTACCGTTAAAAAATTTGGAGACTAAAACCTTAAGGTTCCTGTGACATACCTCTTTTAATATACTTAAAAACTTTTAAAAAGACCCCCTGAGCTCTTGACAAATTGCCTATTTTTGTGGGTAATTTTTTTTAAGTATTATGTCTCAAAATTCAGAAACCTCTAGGTACACCATTACCGCAGCACTCCCTTATACTAACGGTCCAATTCATATTGGTCATTTGGCAGGTGTATATGTCCCTGCAGATATTTATAGCCGTTATCTGAGGGGTATTGGCAAAGATGTTGCTTTTGTTTGTGGTAGTGACGAGCATGGTGTAGCCATTTCTATGAAGGCTAAAAAAGAAGGCATTACCCCTAAAGAGGTCATTGACAAATACCATAAAATTATTTCAAAATCCTTTGTAGATTTTGGAATTACTTTTGATCACTACTCCAGAACTTCTGGTGAAATGCATCATAAAACTGCCTCAGATTTTTTTAAAAAACTTCATGAAGATCAGAGCTTTATCGAGGAAACCACCCCACAACTATTCGATCCAGAAGCTCAGCAATTTTTAGCAGATCGGTTTGTAACGGGAACTTGCCCAAAGTGCGGTAATGAAGACGCCTATGGAGACCAATGTGAGTCTTGTGGAAGCGCTTTAAACGCTACTGAACTCATAAACCCTAAATCTACCTTAAGTGGTGCAACTCCTGTACTCAAGGAAACCAAACATTGGTTTTTACCGCTCGATAGGTATGAGTCATTTTTAAAAGAATGGATTTTAGAGGGCCACAAAAAAGATTGGAAACCCAATGTTTACGGTCAATGTAAATCATGGATAGAAGAGGGACTTAAACCCAGAGCAGTGACTAGGGATTTAGACTGGGGTATTCCTGTTCCTGTAACAGGAGGCGAGGGAAAAGTACTTTATGTATGGTTTGACGCACCTATAGGATATATTTCAGCCACTAAAGAATGGGCTGCAAAAACTGGAAAAGATTGGGAACCCTATTGGAAAGACACAAATACTAAAATGGTTCATTTCATAGGGAAGGATAATATTGTCTTTCACTGCATTATATTTCCTGCTATGCTTAAAGCACATGGAGATTATATTTTGCCAGAAAATGTTCCTGCCAATGAATTTTTAAACTTAGAAGGGCAAAAACTTTCTACCTCCAAAAACTGGGCTGTTTGGCTACATGAATATCTTGAAGCCTTTCCAGACCAGCAAGATGTATTGAGATATACCCTTACAGCAAATGCACCAGAATCTAAAGACAACGATTTTACTTGGAAAGATTTTCAAGCTAGGAATAATAATGAATTGGTCGCCATTTTCGGAAATTTCATTAATAGAGGGGTGGTATTGACGCAAAAATATTATCAGGGCAAAGTACCTACTCCAGGCCAATTAGAAACTATAGACTTAGAAACCCTGGCTGCGCTAAAAGAATTTCCTGCAGCTATTGCCAAGGCTCTCGAAAAGTATCGATTTAGAGAAGCCAGCGGAATATTAATGCAAGTAGCAAGACTTGGAAACAAATACCTAGCAGACAGTGAACCATGGAAACTCGTTAAAACGGATCCAAAAAGAGTGGAGTCAATCATGTACGTCAGTTTGCAAATCGCTGTTGCTTTGGCGGTATTGTCGGAGCCTTTCTTACCATTTACCTCCAATAAGTTAAGTGAAATGCTAGACTTAGCCCCCCTAGATTTATCTTGGAAAAATGTTAGTGAAAAAGAGGCGCTCCTACCTAGCGGTCATGTCATAAAAGAAGCCCAACTCCTTTTTAGAAGAATTGAAGACAGCGAAATAGATGCCCAGGTTCAAAAATTACATCAAACTAAAATAGATAATGCCGTTATGGAAGCTACTGTGGTTCCACAAAAAGACACCTCAAGCTTTGAAGATTTTAGCAAATTAGACCTCAGAACAGGCACTATATTATCTGCTGAGAAAATGCCAAAAGCGAAGAAATTATTGGTGCTTCAAGTCCAAACCGGACTAGATACTAGAACGATAGTTTCTGGAATAGCAGAACACTTTAGTCCGGAAGAAGTGGTCGGTAAAAAGGTGACTGTTCTGGTAAACCTAGCACCAAGAACATTAAGGGGAGTAGAAAGTGAGGGAATGATTTTAATGACTGAGCACAAATCTGGAAAATTAGTATTTGTAAACCCAGATGAAGATGGGGTGGCAGATGGCACTGTAATTAGTTAAGCAAAAAGGGACTAAAAACAATTACTAGAACCACAAACGCATTTAAACTCAAAAAAAGCCCGCAATTGCGGGCTTTTTTTTTGAAAAGTAAGGGCCATATTAATCAACTATTGCTCAGACTTCATTCTTCTGATTGAGTGCCTTTATTTTGCAACAACAACACCTCTGTGCACAGCACTTCGGATTTATATCTCGTCTCTCCCTCTGTAGAGGTATAGTTCCTATGGGTGAGCTTCCCTTCAATAGCGATTTCCTGACCCTTGCTGACATACTGCGCTATAATCTCAGCTGTTTTCCCCCAAGCAACAATGGAATGCCACTGAGTGTCTGTCATTAATACCCCTTCTTGATTTCTAAATTTTTCATTGGTTGCCATAGAAAAATTGACCACTGTTTTACCACTTTCTAAGGTCTTTAACTCTGGTTGAACACCTAAATTTCCAATGAGCTGAACTTTGTTTCTGATTGCTTTCATAATATTTATTTTATAAGGTTAAATAAAAAGAACTGCCTTTGAAGCTTCATTCATTTTACCCTACAAACATAGTTGCAGCATTTGGCTATAGTCGGTATTAAAATATTTGTTGTCGTTTACAGTCGTTTGTAAACGTTTACAGATCAATCAATAAGGATTTTAGTCTATTTATGGGGACAGGAGAAAAATCACTAACTTTAGAATTCCAAGTCCTTCAAGACGTAGCGAGCTAAAACACCTATCATGGAAAAAGTATGTCTTTGCTGCGAG
>CAKZOR010000019.1 GCA_937136755.1 uncultured Flavobacteriaceae bacterium
TATGAATTACAACGAGGGAGATACTATGATTGGTAAATCTATTGATTATGTATTCTTAGGAAGTTGTACCAATGGTAGGATAGAAGATTTCAGGGCTTTTGCAAGCATTGTAAAAGGAAGAAAAAAAGCAGATCATGTCACTGCCTGGCTTGTACCAGGTTCACATCAGGTGGAAAAAGCCATAAAAGATGAAGGAATTTTGGAGATTTTAGAAGCAGCAGGATTTACACTCAGAGAACCAGGTTGTTCAGCTTGCTTGGCTATGAATGACGACAAAATTCCTGCAGGAAAATACGCTGTAAGTACTTCTAATAGAAATTTTGAAGGAAGACAAGGGCCAGGTTCAAGAACCTTATTAGCCAGTCCATTAGTTGCAGCTGCAGCAGCCGTAACAGGACAAGTAACCGATCCAAGAACGCTTTTATAATAAATTTACCACACTATGGCATACGATAAATTCACTACATTGACTACGACTGCAGTTCCACTGCCTATAGAAAACGTAGACACGGATCAAATCATACCAGCAAGATTTTTAAAAGCCACTGAGAGGGTTGGGTTTGGAGATAATTTATTTCGTGATTGGAGGTATAACTCAGACAATACTCTCAAAGAAGATTTTGTACTCAACAATCCTAAGTACCAAGGAAAAATTCTCATTGGTGGTAAGAACTTTGGGTCTGGATCATCTAGAGAACACGCGGCCTGGGCCGTTTACGATTACGGATTTAGATGTGTTGTGTCTAGCTTTTTTGCAGACATTTTTAAAAACAATTGCTTGAATATTGGCGTATTACCAGTTCAGGTAAGCCCTGCTTTTTTAGAAGTTATATTGGCGGCTGTATTCAAAGACCCTACTACTGAGATAGTGGTAGATCTCCCAGCACAAACCATTCGCATTCCCAGTACGGGAGATCAAGAATCTTTTGACATTAACGACTACAAAAAAGACAATATGCTCAATGGTTTTGACGACATTGATTACCTGAGAAGTATGGAGGAAGAGATTACCTCTTTTGCTAGCAATACACCCTTATAAAAGCCCTAAATGCATCCCTAATGAGTACCAAAAAACAGCGTATCATAGAAATCATGGACACCACTTTAAGGGATGGTGAACAGACTTCTAGTGTGTCATTTTCTGCCTCTGAAAAACTTACTTTAGCTAAATTATTGTTAGAAGAACTCAAGGTAGACAGAATAGAAATAGCGTCTGCTAGGGTTTCTGAAGGAGAGTTTAATGCCGTGAAACAAATCATGGATTGGGCCATAAGCAAACAATTAACGCATAGAATTGAAGTACTCACTTTTGTAGATGGTGGTGTTTCACTAGATTGGATGGTAAAAGCGGGTGCCAAAGTACAAAACCTTTTAACCAAAGGTTCATTAAACCACCTAACCCACCAATTAAAAAAAACACCTCAAGCGCATTTTAAAGATATTGAAGCAACCATTCAAGATGCCATTAGCAAAGGTATTGAAACCAATGTTTATTTAGAAGATTGGAGTAATGGAATGCGAAATGATCCGGAATATGTTTTTCAGTATCTAGATTTTATAGCTACCCAACCTATTAAAAGAGTACTACTTCCAGATACATTGGGGATTTTAACCCACAGAGAAACCTATGATTATCTAAATCAGATTAGATTAAGATACCCTGAAATGCATATAGATTTTCACGGTCATAACGATTACGACCTCAGTGTAGCTAATGTCATGGAGGCTGTGAAGGCAGGAGTCAATGGATTGCATCTTACCGTAAATGGTATGGGAGAGCGAGCCGGGAACGCACCACTGGCTAGTGTGGTTGCGGTAATCAATGATTTTATGCCTGAAGTCAAGGTAAATGTCAACGAAAAATCACTCTATAAAGTAAGTAAGTTGGTCTCTACATTTACAGGCTTTGGCATTCCCGCCAATAAACCCATTGTTGGAGAAAATGTTTTTACGCAAACTGCTGGAATACATGCAGATGGAGATAGTAAAAACAACCTATACTTTAATGATTTATTACCAGAAAGATTTGGTAGAAAAAGAAAATATGCTTTGGGGAAAACCTCAGGAAAAGCAAATATTCTCAAAAACCTTCAAGAATTGGGACTCACCTTAAATCCCGATGAATTAAAGAAGGTAACAGAGCGTATAATTAATCTCGGAGACAAAAAAGAAAAAGTCACTAAAGAAGACCTTCCCTATATTATTTCAGATGTTTTGGACGCTGGAAAGTACATTCACAGGGTGAAAATTAACGCCTACGTGCTCACACACGCCAAAGGCTTACAACCCTCTGCTACTGTTTCTTTGACCATAGGCAAGGTAAGTCATGAAGAACACGCCAATGGCGATGGCCAATTTGACGCGTTCATGAATGCCCTGAAGCGTATTTATAAAAATGAAAAAGAACAATTGGCTGTTTTGACGGATTATGCAGTTAGAATACCCCCTGGAAGTACTTCAGACGCACTTTGTGAAACGATTATTACATGGGAACACAACGGTAAAGAATTTATTACGCGTGGCTTAGATTCAGACCAAACGGTATCTGCTATCAAGGCTACTGAAAAAATGCTCAATATTATATAACTATGAAACTATCTATTGCCTTATTGGCCGGAGACGGTATAGGCCCTGAAGTCATTGATCAAGCAGTGAAAGTCTCTGACGCCATTGCCAAGAAATTCAATCATGAAATTAGCTGGAAACCAGCACTCACCGGTGCTGCAGCTATTGACGCTGTTGGTGATCCTTATCCAGACGCTACACACGAAATTTGCCTTGCTGCAGATGCGGTACTATTTGGCGCCATTGGAGATCCAAAATACGACAATGACCCATCCGCCACCGTTAGACCAGAACAAGGTTTATTAAAGATGCGTCAAAAATTAGGTCTTTTTGCCAACGTGAGACCTACTTTTACCTTTCCATCTCTAATAGATAAGTCACCTTTAAAAAGAGCGCGAATTGAAGGCACTGATTTGGTGTTTTTAAGAGAACTTACTGGGGGCATCTATTTTGGAAAGAGAGGTAGAGAAGACAATGGTAATACGGCTTATGATACCTGTACCTATACTAGGGCAGAAGTGCAAAGATTAGCCAAAAAAGGCTTTGAACTGGCCATGACTAGGACTAAAAAATTGTGCTGTGTAGACAAGGCAAATGTGTTAGAATCTTCCAGACTTTGGAGGGAAACAGTTCAAGCCATGGAAAAAGATTACCCTGAAGTAACGGTATCCTATGAGTTTGTAGACGCTGTAGCTATGAGATTGGTGCAATGGCCCAATAGCTATGATGTACTCATTACAGAAAACTTATTTGGAGACATTCTTACAGATGAAGCCTCCGTTATATCGGGATCTATGGGCTTAATGCCCTCTGCTTCAGTGGGAACAGAAACCTCTTTATTTGAACCCATTCACGGTTCTTACCCTCAGGCTGCAGGGAAAGACATTGCCAATCCTTTGGCCACTGTACTCTCTGCTGCAATGATGTTTGAAGACGCCTTTGGTCTAAGTGAGGAAGCTACTTTAATCAGAAAAGTAGTGAACGATTCTTTAGACGCAGGTTTTGTTACAGAAGACTTGGCAGAGGGAGTGGCACCTCAGAAGACATCGGCCGTAGGCGATTGGTTGGCAGCAAAAATATTAGAAGCCTAAACCATAGCGAATAATAACTTTTGATATCATAAAAAAGCCCCGCTCAATGAGCGGGGCTTTTTAATTGAATTTATTGACCAATCTACACGATCGGTTTCATTGCAGTCATAGAAGCCCTTAATCTAGCCCCTACAATTTCTACAGGATGGTTTCTTAGCGCTGCATTTATAGCTACCAATTGTGTGTTAGACACCTTATTGTCTGCACCTTTTCCATAAGCCGTTCCAATCACATCAGTATCTATGCGCGTCATAAAATCTGCCAATAAAGGCTTACAAGCATGGTCAAACAAATAACAACCGTATTCCGCTGTGTCAGAAATCACCCTATTCATTTCAAATAATTTCTTCCTTGCAATAGTATTAGCGATTAATGGCGTTTCGTGAAGCGACTCGTAATAAGCAGACTCTTCAATAATACCTGAAGCAGTCATGGCTTCAAAAGCCAACTCTACTCCTGCCCTAACCATAGCCACCATTAAAACACCGTTATCGTAAAATTCCTGTTCTGAGATAGTCTCAGAAGAAATAGGCGTTTTTTCAAAAGCAGTTTCTCCTGTGGCGGCCCTCCACTCTAATAAGTTTTTGTCGTTGTTGGCCCAGTCTTCCATCATTGTTTTAGAGAAATGTCCAGAAATAATGTCGTCCATATGCTTGTTGAACAAAGGTCTCATAATGTCTTTTAATTCCTCCGACAACTCAAAGGCTTTAATTTTTGCTGGATTAGACAAACGGTCCATCATATGGGTAATTCCTCCGTATTTTAACCCCTCTGTAATGGCTTCCCAACCGTATTGAATTAATTTTGCCGCGTAAGCTTTATCCAATCCTTTTTCTACCATTTTGTCAAAACACAAAATAGAGCCTGTCTGAAGCAGACCACATAAAATGGTTTGCTCTCCCATTAAATCAGACTTCACCTCAGCCACAAAAGAAGATTCTAATACACCTGCCCTATCGCCACCAGTCGCTACTGCATAAGCTTTGGCTTGAGCCAAACCTACACCCTGAGGGTCATTATCTGGGTGTACTGCTATAAGCGTAGGAACCCCAAAGCCTCTTTTGTACTCCTCTCTCACCTCAGAACCAGGACACTTAGGTGCCACCATGATAACGGTTAAATCTTTTCGCACTTGCATTCCTTCTTCTACAATATTGAATCCATGAGAATATGACAGTGTAGCCCCTTTTTTCATGAGTGGCATTACAGCAGTCACTACAGCAGTGTGCTGCTTGTCTGGCGTAAGGTTAATGACCACATCTGCATGGGGAATTAAGGCTTCATAAGTATCTACTGTGAAATTGTTTTCTGTCGCATTTAAAAAAGAAGCTCTTTTTTGCGCAATAGCTTCAGCCCTTAAAGTGTATGAAATATCCAAACCAGAATCTCTCATGTTTAAACCTTGGTTTAAACCTTGAGCGCCACAACCTACAATGACAATTTTCTTTCCTTTTAAGGCTTCCACCCCATCTGAAAATTCAGAAGATTCCATAAACCTACATTTCCCTAATTGGGTCAGTTGTTCTCTTAGAGATAGGGTATTAAAATAATTTGCCATGATAAAAATTTCTATGTTATAATTTATTTGATTGTTTTATTAAAAGTCCTTTAACAAGGACGATATCTGCATTTCTGCTTTTGAAATAGCAATTCTTCCAGATCGAACAAATTGCATAATGCCAAATGGTTTTAGCTGATCGTAAAGCGTGTCTACCTCCGATCTTCTGCCAGATTTTGAAATCACAAAAAAGTCTCTAGAAACAGTGACAATTTGGGCATTGCTATCTTTTATAATATTTTGTATCTCTCTTTCATCAAACAACAAACTTGAGTTTACTTTAAATAATGCGGCCTCTTGGTAAATAATCTCCTCGTCTGTATGAGAAAACACCTTTATTACCTCAATCTGCTTTTCTATTTGGCCCACAATATTATGTACCCACTTAGGGGTTGTAAATACGACTATTGTGAATTTAGACACATTGTCAATCTCTGATTTAGAAACATTTAAGCTTTCTATATTAATATGTCGCTTTAAGAATATCCCTGATATTCTATTCAATAATCCTACATTATTCTCTGAGTAAACAGAGATGGTATACCATGCATTCTCCATCTTGCGCTATTTTAGTCTAATATCTGAAACGGATGCTCCAGTGGGTATCATTGGAAATACGTTATGTTCATTTTCTACACATACCTCTAAAAAGTATGGTCCCTCATGTGCCATCATTTTCTCTATGGCAGCAGCCAGTTGATCTCTTTCACTTACTCTTGCAGCCTCAATATCGTAACCTGCTGCTATTTTAACAAAGTCTGGGTTACTCATTACTGTAGAAGCATACCTACTTTCGAAAAACAATTCTTGCCATTGTCTCACCATACCGAGATGCTCATTATTGAGCACCATGATTTTTACAGCAGTCTTATTTTGGAAAATAGTTCCCAATTCTTGAATGGTCATTTGGTAACCTCCGTCTCCAATGATAGCCACTACTTCTCTATCTGGAGCACCCATTTTTGCACCAATAGCTGCGGGAAGAGCAAAGCCCATAGTGCCTAGACCTCCTGAAGTAACATTACTCTTAGTTTGAGAAAAACCAGCATACCTGCAAGCGATCATCTGATGTTGTCCTACATCTGTTACTATAACAGCTTTGTTTGCACTCTTTTCATTGAGTATTCTAATGGCCTCCCCCATGGTAAGACCAGGCTTGGTAGGGTATATATCATTTTTAATTACTTCACTGTATTCAATCTCATAGTACTTATGAAACTGTTCCAACCAAGATTTGTGACTGTTCTCATTGATTAAAGGGAGCATATCTCTTAGACTTACTTTCGCATCTCCTAGAACCGCGACAGTAGTCTTTACATTCTTATCTACCTCTGCTGGGTCAATCTCAAAATGAATCACTTTAGCCTGCTTAGCATAAGTCTCTAAGTTACCCGTCACCCTGTCGTCAAAACGCATGCCAATGGCAATTAAAACATCGCATTCATTGGTAAGCATATTTGGGCCGTAATTCCCATGCATACCAACCATACCTACATTCAGAGGGTGACTGGTCTCTAAAGCAGACAACCCCAGTACGGTCCAAGCAGCAGGTATTCCAGATTTTTCTACAAAATCCTTTAATTCCTTTTCAGCTTCTGACAGTATTACCCCTTGTCCAAAAATGATGAATGGTTTTTTAGCTGCATTGATCAAAGCGGCTGCTTCAGACAAACTTTCTTTAGAGGCCACTGGGGTAGGAACATAACTCCTTACCTTAGTGCATTTCTCATAATGAAAATCTAAAGACTCAAATTGGGCATTTTTAGTAATGTCTATGAGCACAGGGCCTGGTCTTCCAGATCGGGCAATATAAAAGGCTTTAGCTAAAATCTCAGGTATTTCACTTGCCTCAGTAATTTGATAATTCCACTTAGTTACCGGAGTAGAAATACCAATAATATCTGTTTCTTGAAAGGCGTCTGTACCCAATAAATGTCTCCCCACCTGGCCAGTAATACAAACCATTGGCGTAGAGTCTATTTGAGCATCTGCCAAACCAGTGACTAAATTGGTGGCTCCTGGTCCTGAAGTAGCAATAGCTACACCAACCTTTCCACTCACTCTTGCATATCCTTGGGCTGCATGTGTTGCCCCTTGTTCGTGTCTAGTAAGTATATGGGTAAGTTTGTCTTGGAATTTGTACAACTCATCGTATACCGGCATAATAGCACCACCAGGATATCCGTATATAAGATTTACTCCCTCCGCCAAAAGACAATGAATAATGGCCTCTGCTCCAGAGATTTTCATTTTATTAGATGAATTTGTCGTTGTTGTCATTGGTTTAATTAATTAAAAAACATCTGTTACACACCCCTTAGAAGCAGATGAAACTGTGTTCGCATATTTATATAAGCTACCGCTATTCACTTTAAGCTTTGGGGCTGCCCAAGCTGCTTTTCGCTGGTGGAGTTCCGCCATATCTATATCTAACGAAATGGTGTTTGAACTGGCATCTATAGTAATAATGTCTCCATCTTGAACCAATCCAATAGTTCCGCCAACTTGAGCTTCCGGAGACACATGCCCTACTACAAATCCGTGGGTACCTCCAGAAAAACGACCATCTGTAATTAATGCGACGTCTTTACCTAAGCCTGCACCCATAATAGCTGCAGTTGGCTTTAACATTTCCGGCATTCCTGGTCCTCCCTTTGGGCCTTCGTAACGAATGACCACTACATCTCCTTTTTTAACCTCTCCAGCTTTTATACCGTCATTGGCTAAAAATTCTCCATCGTACACCTTTGCAGGGCCTTGAAAATACACCCCTTCTTTTCCAGTGATTTTCGCCACTGCACCTTCCTCGGCTAGGTTGCCATAGAGAATTCTAATATGTCCCGTTTCTTTTATGGGCTTATTTAAGGGGCTTATGACATCTTGGTCTTTTAAAAGGTCCGGAATTGATTCGAGGTTTTCTGCAATTGTCTTTCCAGTAACAGTCATACAATCTCCGTGAAGCATATCGTTTTTCAACATAAATTTCAAGACCGCAGGAATACCTCCTACAGCATGCAAGTCTTTCATCAGATATTTACCACTGGGTTTAAGATCGGCGAGGAATGGAGTGGTGTCGCTAATTTTTTGAAAATCATCAATCGACAAAGGAATATCAGCAGCATGAGCAATGGCCAAAAAGTGCAAAACAGCGTTGGTGGATCCACCCAAAACAGCGATGAGTCGCAAAGCATTTTCCAACGATTTTTTGGTAACGATGTCTAAAGGTTTGAGATCTTTTTCTATGAGCTGTCTCATGGCAACGCCTACGGCCTTGCAGTCCGCTATCTTTTCCTTACTTACCGCAGGATTTGAAGAACTATAGGGCAAAGACATTCCCAATACCTCAATGGCGGAAGCCATGGTATTGGCGGTGTACATACCTCCACAAGCACCTGCCCCAGGGCAAGCATTTTTTATTACTTTTTTGTATTCCTTTTCGTCAATTTTTCCAGCTACTTTTTCGCCCCAAGCTTCAAAAGCGGATACCACATCCAACTCTTTGTCTAAAACGCACCCAGAGGCAATGGTCCCGCCATAGACGAGAATTCCGGGGCGGTTTAGGCGAAGCATGCCCATCAAAGCACCTGGCATATTTTTGTCGCAACCGACTACAGTCACCACACCATCATAGGACATGGCCTGAACTACCGTCTCAACGGAATCTGCGATTACATCTCTGGAGGGCAATGAAAAACGCATCCCCGGCGTTCCCATAGAAATTCCGTCACTTACCCCAATCGTATTGAAAATCAATCCCAGCATGTCGTGCGGTGCAATACCCTCTTTGACGTGAACAGACAGATCATTGAGGTGCATATTGCAAGGGTTTCCCTCATATCCAGTACTGGCAATGCCAATAAGCGGTTTTTCAAAATCCGCATCGGTCATACCTATGGCATGAAGCATAGCTTGTGCAGCAGGTTGCGTGGGATCTTGTGTTACCCTTTCACTGAATTTATTTAAGGACATAATTTTATTTTAATGCTAATTTAAAGCCTATCATAAGTAAGCCTGCTTTTTTCTTTAATTATGACACAATACCCAAATGAATTTAAATTAATGTAATGCATTGTATATAAGTTAATTAACAACTATCAATTAATATACTCAAATGAATAAAAATTACATAGAATTCAAATAAAACTATCTTTGTTGTGACAAGGCCTCAAAAATACCAAACAATGCAAAACAAAAAGGTTATTTCCAACGAAAAATTGTATGACGCGCAAAAATCATTTTTTGCCAGTCAAAAAACACTTTCAACCGCCTTCAGAATCCAAAAATTAAGGGGCTTAAAAAATGAAATTAACAGGCGTGAAAAGGACATTTACAAAGCCTTGTATTTGGATTTGAGAAAATCGGGTTTTGAAGCCATGACCTCAGAAACTGTCTTGGTGGAAAAGGAAATTGCTCAAATGATAAAAATGCTGCCGCTATGGAATCGTCCGCGACGGGTAAAAAGCAGCTTAATAAATTTTCCCTCCAGAGACTACATCATTCCCGAACCTTATGGCAACACCCTCATCATCAGTCCTTGGAATTATCCCTTTCAACTGGCGCTAACTCCTTTGGTGGGTGCCATAGCTGCTGGAAATACTGCAATTTTAAAACCCTCTGAGTTTGCCCCACACACAGGAAAGATTATCAAAGAGATAATATCGGCTGTTTTTGATCATGAACACGTAGCAGTAATAGAGGGAGATGCTAAAGTTGCTACAGAATTGCTGAAGAGAAAGTGGGATAATATCATGTTTACCGGAAGTACTTCCGTAGGAAAAATAGTAGCCAAGGCTGCTGCCGAGCACCTCACCCCTACTACCTTAGAATTGGGTGGTAAAAGCCCCTGTATCATCGATGATTCCGCGCCAATTGTAATTACCGCCAAAAGATTGATATGGGGGAAATTTCTCAACTGTGGGCAAACTTGTATTGCCCCAGACTATGTTATGGTCCACGAAAAAATAAAGGATAAACTTACCCGAGAATTGATCTTTCAAATCGAAAAATCTTTTGGAGAGAACCCACAAGAATCCAGCGACTACGGTCGTGTGATCCACAAAAAACATTTCGAAAAACTCAAATCCTCACTTAAAGACCAAAAGGTAATTTACGGGGGTGCTACCGATGATAAAGATTTATTCTTTGGACCGACAATCGTGGAAAACCCTGACCTAAACAGCAACCTCATGCAGGAAGAAATTTTTGGACCCATACTGCCCATCATAACCTACAGCAAGGAAAATGAAATTCACAAGGTCATGGAAAACCGGGAGCGTCCCCTCGCTTTTTATGTTTTTTCTAAAAGAAAACTATTCATCAATCAGCTTTTTCAACGGTATTCTTTTGGAGGTGGGGTAGCCAATGATTCTATCATTCAATTTGCCAATGATAACCTGCCCTTCGTCGGTGT
>CAKZOR010000020.1 GCA_937136755.1 uncultured Flavobacteriaceae bacterium
TTTATTACGCTCCCCGGTGTCAGGTTGTTTTGTACCCTCCCGTTATTTTGTTCTTCTCCTTCTGGCGCCTTTTTGTTTGGGGTGCTCTCTGGTTTTGTTCTTTCCGGCCTAGTGGGAGATGCTGTTTTTCTAGAGGGAGTTTCTGTGTTATTGGCAGAAGGAGCGTCCGCTTCATTTCTAGTAGATGGGCTGTCTGCTTCTCTAGACTTTCTAGGTCTTGGGTTAGGTTTTCTTCTAGCTTCCGCTGCTTTTAAAGGAACATCTTCAGTAATTTCCTCAGTAATTTTACTCGCTTCTTCAGAGGAGTTTTTAGTACTAACTGCTTCTGATTTTCCCTCTAAAACTGGCGTTGCAGCAGCAACAACAGCTTTGGGATCGGTAGCCTGAAGATCTAAAATCTGATATACTAAATCTAATTTTTTTAAAGTTTTAAACTTAGGAACCTTTAATCCTTTTGCAATTTCCTGAAGCTCTGGAAGCTTCATGGTTTTTAGTTTCGAAATTTCAAACATTCAATGATATAAAATAGGTGGATACTTGAGATAAGTAATTTGTTGTAAATAACTTGAAAATGGGAAAAAGAACTTTCCTTGGGTAAGTGTGATTTCATCTATTACAGAATCACCCTACAATAATACAAATAAAAATTAATATTCTCTTTAAATCTTAAAAAAGACCGTTATTTTTGTACCAGTAGAAGAAACCAACACCTATGATACAAAGAATACAATCACTTTATTTATTAATTGTAGCAGTAGTAAATTTATGCGCTATTTTTTTCGTTAATATCGTTGCTGAAGTGGAGGAAAATACTATCTTTACCCTAGCAAACGCTCTAAATAAAGGCACGTTCACTATATTTGCAACACTTACTTTTATAAGTGTTTTTTCCTATAAAAAGAGAATTAATCAGTTTGTAATGAACCGATTAAACATCATATTAAACTTTTTTTTACTAGGATTTTTCGTTTACCGATGGCTAAATTTATCTGGAGAAAGTGTTCTTTCTGAGAAGGGTATTGGGATGTTTGTTCCTATTATTTCTATCGTTTTTTTATCTGTGGCCAATAAAGCCATTAAAAAGGACGAAGATCTCGTAAAATCTGTCGATCGTTTACGTTAAACCTAACATCTTAGTAGTATTAGTGCGTAAAACCCGGGCTTGTTACCCGGGTTTTTTTATGGCTTTTTTCCCCTCAAGCCCAATTCAATGACTTCCAAATCTTTTAAAGTACCCTTGTCTATAGAAAATCGCAGCATGGTTCTCATTTGGTGAAAACCAGAAACGCCGCAAGCTCCTGGATTGAGATGCATGCATTGGATGGATTTATCCCACTGTACTTTCAAGATATGAGAGTGACCAGCGATAAAAATTTGAGGAGGATTTTTTTGAATTTCTTCCCTAATGCGTTGGTTGTATTTACCAGGGTAACCACCAATATGGGTGATCCAAACTTTCATACCCTCGCAGTCAAATTTTAAATCTAACGGAAAGCTACTTCTGGCTTTGTGATCGTCTATATTTCCATAAACTGCCTTGAGGGGTTTTAAAGCAGCTATAGCATCTGTTACCGCTAAGTCTCCAATGTCCCCAGCGTGCCACACCTCGTCTGCCTCAGATACAAAATGTAATATTCTCTCGTCTATATGGGAATGGGTATCTGAAAGCAGTAAAATTTTTTTCATTTAAAGTAAATTCAAGTGTCTATACGGTATCTTTGCACACAAAAGTAAGAGATTGCATTGAGATATTTTGTACACTTTTCATATCTAGGAACACACTATCACGGTTGGCAAAAGCAGCCTAATGCCTCCAGTGTGCAAGAAAAATTGGAACATTCACTTTCAATGTTATTAGCTGCACCAGTAGAATTAATGGGTGCTGGGAGAACAGATGCTGGCGTACATGCCAAAAAAATGGTCGCCCATTTTGACGCTGAAATAGATTTTGACCCACTAATTATTACAGACCGGCTAAACGCCTTTCTACCAGAAGATATTTCAATAGATCAAATAGTAGCCGTTACCCAAGACACCCATGCCCGTTTTACGGCAACCAGCAGGACTTATGAGTATATAGTGGTGAATCGCAAGGATCCCTTTCAACATCATGGGGCCCATTATGTTTTTCACCCCATAGATATTCATGCAATGAATACTGCGGCTCAGATGCTATTGGGGGAAAAAGATTTTGAGTGCTTTTCAAAGTCTAATTCAGATGTACATACCTACATATGTCACATTTCCCAGGCAAAATGGGTAGCCACAAAAGATCAATTGGTTTTCACCATTACCGCCAACAGATTTTTGCGAAATATGGTTCGCGCAGTTGTGGGGACTCTTTTAGAAATTGGTACAGGCAAGCGCCCAGTGACAGATATTCCAACACTTCTAGCCTCCAAGTCAAGGAGTAATGCAGGACCTTCTGTTCCAGCGAAAGGCTTATATTTAACCCAAATAAATTATCCAGAAAACATTTATGTCTGATCTTAAAGAAAGCGGCAAAGCGTTCGACAAAAAACTGTTTAGGCGATTGTTGCAATACACCAATCCCTATGCGTTTACCTTTTATGGAGTAGCTTTTACAGCAATAATACTCTCTGCATTTGCGGTGTTAAGACCAGTTTTGGTAGGGGTTTTGGTAGATGAGGCCATTAAAATGGCCGATGCCCAAAAGCTCCTAAATCTAACCCTTATTTTACTAGCCGTCCTAATTGGGGAGGTAACCAGCCAACTCACTTTTAATTATTTTGCCAATTGGTTGGGAGAGTCGGTGATCAGAGATGTAAGGGTGAAGCTCTTTCACCATATGACCCATTTTAAAATGGCTTATTTTGACGAATCTTCCATTGGTATATTGGTCACTAGAGCTGTGGCAGATATGCAACGAATAGGGGAGATCTTTTCGCAAGGCTTTTTTGTTATTGTGTCAGATTTACTTAAAATGTTTGTGGTTGGTGGAGTCATGCTCTATTTGAATTGGAGGCTATCTCTAATTGTTTTTGCTGTGCTGCCCATTATATTATATGCCACAAGATTGTTTCAAAGAGCTATGAAAGGCGCTTTTACCGAAGTAAGGGCTCAGGTAGCGCAACTAAATTCATTTGTTCAAGAACGTATTTCAGGTATGAAAGTAGTTCAGCTCTTCAATAGGGCAGCTGCAGAAAAAAAAGCATTTGAGGAAATTAATGAGAAACACACCAAGGCTTGGTTAAAAACCGTGTGGTATAACTCTGTTTTTTTCCCAGTAGCAGATATTGTCTCTTCCATTACTATAGGAATGATTGTTTGGTATGGCGGACTTCAAAATATTTCTGGTATTAGCGCCAATGAATACGGTACCATATTTACCTTTATTTTACTGTCAGAGATGCTTTTCAGGCCGCTCAGACAAATAGCAGACAAGTTCAACACTTTGCAAATGGGTATGGTGGCTGCTGCAAGGGTTTTTAAAATTTTAGATACCCAAGACCAAACTGAAACAGGGGGGCATACTGATTTACCTCAAATTGAGGGGAATATTGCCTTTGAAAAAGTAGTTTTTGGTTATTTACCAGATGAACCTGTACTCAAAGGGATTTCTTTTGAAGTCTCTAAAGGAGAAACCCTAGCTATAGTTGGGGCAACTGGAGCTGGTAAGTCTACCATTATTAATTTGCTAAACCGTTTTTACGGTATTCAATCTGGTCGTATTTCAATTGACGGCCATAGTATTAGTGATTTGTCACTAGCGGGACTTAGAAGTCATATAGCTTTAGTTTTACAGGATGTTTTTCTCTTTGCTGACACTATTGAAAATAATATTTCATTGGGAAATCCTGAAATTAGTATTTCTGAAATAGAAGCTGCTGCAAAAGAAATTGGCGTTCACGATTTTATTGCCAGCTTGCCAGGAGGGTATCAGTTTAATGTGAAAGAGCGTGGGGGAATGCTTTCGAGTGGTCAGAGACAGTTAATTGCTTTTCTTAGGGCCTATGTGACTAAACCATCAATTTTGGTATTGGACGAGGCTACTTCTTCTATAGACAGTACCTCAGAACAACTCATTCAAAAAGCTACAGATACCATTACAAATGGCAGGACTTCTATTGTGATTGCGCACAGGTTGGCTACTATCAAACAAGCGTCTAACATTCTTGTCATGGAGTCAGGAAGGATTGTGGAGCAAGGCACGCATGAGGCATTACTCAAAAAAGGAGGCTATTATAAAAACCTTTACGAAGCCCAGTTTTTACAAGTAGCTGTTGGGGAATAGCTGTAAAGTGACCACTATACTTTAAGACAAGCCTATTATTTGTGGCGGGCATTCATAAGTATATCTTCATTTAAACTTATTGGCTCAGGTCTGTACGCAGCAGTTGCTCTAATTCAATACTGTCCTTGAATAATATAAACCCTCCGTTTTTGATATAAGAGATGGCTCCTGTCTCTTCAGATACGACCAATGCTAAAGCATCGGTTTTTTCGGTGATCCCTACTGCTGCTCTGTGTCTAAGACCAAATCTAAGTGGAATAGTTCTTTCATCAGAAACGGGTAGAATAGCACGAGTCGCTACAATGTAATTATTTTCTATTATCGCAGCTCCGTCGTGAAGTGGACTATTTTTATAAAAAATACTTTCAATAATAGGTTGACTCAATTCAATGTTCATTCGGTCCCCAGATTGTCTCACAAAATCCAAAGAATTATTTTTCTCAAAAACCAATAAGGCACCCGTTTTGGTTTGACTCATTTTTTCCAGCGCTGCAATAACTGCTTTAATATCTGTTTCCAGAGGTTGAAGGTCTTGCTTTAAAAATTTAAAGTGTTTTAAGTAAGCGCGTTTGTTAGCGAAATTGGTAGATCCTAACATGAGTAAAAACTTTCTAATCTCTTGTTGGAAAACAATAATCAGCGCAATAAGGCCAATATTCATAAACCCTCCAATGATATTTGAAATCATTTTAATTTCTAATAACTCGGTGAGTTTCCAAAGCCCCCATACCATCACAATTCCAATAAAAATATTGATAGCCACTGTGCCTCTGACCAATTTATAAATATAAAAAAGTAGCAAGGCCACCAATAGAATATCTATGGCGTCAGTGATTTTAAATTCAAGAAAATTGAAAAATTCCAATAGGTACTTTTTTGTAAAAATAGCTAATTAGACTATAAATAGCCTAGCGATGTATTGTTTTTTAAGCATTTTGAAGGGCTTCGTACAAAATAACACATTCTCTAGCAGCCGCCACATCATGAACTCTCAAGATACTACTTCCATTAATAAGCGCTTGCATGTGTAGGGCAGTTGTGCCGTTAAGTGCGTCTTGTGCAGTTGTATTCAATGTTTTGTAAATCATAGATTTCCTGCTCACTCCTGTTAAGACAGGTACTCCAAAAGTATTTAGCAACGCACTCTCCCTGAGTAATTCAAAATTTTGTTGGGTGGTTTTGGCAAACCCATAGCCAGGATCTATAATAATATCTGTGATATTGTGTTTTTTAGCCCTGTCTATTTTCTCTGAAAAATAGCTGATAATTTCTTGTAATAAGTGCTCGTAATGGGTGTGCTCTTGCATGTCTTTTGGCGTACTTCTCATATGCATCATGACATAGGGTACTCCATGTTTCCCCACGGTTGGGATCATTTCAGGGTCTAGTTCTCCTGCAGAGATATCATTGATTAAGGCAGCGCCCATTTCAATGGCGTTTTTTGCTATGCTACTTCTAAAGGTATCAATAGATAACAGCCCCTCGGGAAACCTTTTTAAGATAGCTTGGAGTATTGGGTAGAGTCTTTTTGCCTCTTCCTCTTCAGACACCTCTGCCGCACCAGGTCTTGAACTGTATGCACCAATATCTATAAAAGTAGCGCCCTCTTTTATCATTTTTTCTACTTGTGCCAGTACTTGGTCTTCCGCATTGTAGCGCCCTCCGTCATAAAAAGAATCTGGAGTAATATTGAGTACGCCCATTATTTTGGGGGTGTCCAAAAAGATTAAATCTCCCTTGCAATTCAATGAAAAGGGAACAATGGGAGTAGCATTTGTTTTTTTTAACATGAGATCTTAAGATTCAAAGGGATAGGGTTGTTGGGTTTAATTATTTATGCGAAATTTACGCAAATTAAATAAAGACATGGCCAATACCTCGGACCAATATAATGCAGTAATTAAAATGTGTAGAGATCTTTTCGAGAAAAAGATGTCAGACTATGGAGCTGCATGGCGTATTTTAAGACTTCCATCTCTTACCGATCAAATTTTTATTAAAGCACAAAGAATAAGAGGCTTACAGCAAAATACAGAGCAGAAAGTAGCTGAGGGAGAAGTGTCTGAATTTATAGGAATTATAAACTATTCCGTTATGGCCTTAGTCCAGATGGAATTAGGCGCTGTGGAACAACCGGATATGGACGTTTCTCAAGCTTTAGAAGCCTACGATAAGCATGTAGCCATTACAAAATCACTTATGGAAGCCAAGAACCATGATTATGGGGAAGCTTGGAGAGACATGAGAGTGAGTTCCCTGACTGATCTTATCTTGCAAAAATTACTAAGGGTGAAGCAAATAGAAGACAATCAAGGAAAAACCTTAGTGAGTGAAGGAATAGATGCGAATTATCAAGACATGCTCAATTACGCGGTCTTTGCATTGATTCATTTAGAATCTTAATAGAACAATCTATGAAATACATTACGCATTTATCTAGAATCCTGGTGGGGGTTTTATTTGTAGTCAGTGGCTTTATAAAGCTCAATGATCCAGTAGGTTTTTCTTTTAAGTTAGAAGAGTATTTTAGTCAAGGAGTCTTAGACCTTCCTGTTCTAATCCCTTTTGCATTGGCGATCGCTTTTTTTGTAGTGGTATTTGAAGTGCTCTTAGGGATATTTTTGCTAGTGGGCTATCAATTGAAATTCACCTTATGGAGTTTGCTCTCCATGATTGTTTTCTTCACTTTTTTAACTTTTTACTCTGCCTATTTTAATAAGGTAACGGATTGTGGTTGTTTTGGCGACGCCATAAAGCTCACTCCATGGGAGTCTTTTACCAAAGATGTCATTTTATTGGTACTCATATTAATTCTTTTTAGAGGAAAGAAACATCTGAACAGTTTCCTGCCTAAGACCTTAACCAAAGCTGTAGTGGTTTTGAGTTTTGTGGCGGCTGTTTCTTTTGGTTTTTGGGTGTTGCAACACTTGCCGGCAATAGACTTTAGACCTTATAAGATTGGCGCTAATATTCCAGCAGGCATGACTGTTCCAAAGGGGGCACCACAATCTATTTATGAATATCGATGGGTTTTTGAGATAAACGGAGAAGAAAAAGTCATTACCACCCAAAAAGAATATCCCAATGTAGACGGTACCTTTTTAAGGGTTACCACAGAAAAAATTCAAGAGGGCTATGTGCCTCCTATCCATGATTTTACTATAGAGCAGGAAGGGGTAGATCAGACAGAGTCTTTAATGATGGTGCCTAAGCTGGTGATGGTTGTGGCCTATGATTTAGCCAAAAGCAATCCCAAAGCGTTTGAAAAAGTGGCTCAAGCTACCTTAAAAGCACACCAGGCTGGTTATGAAGTCATAGGCATGTCTGCCTCTTCAAAAGCACAGGCAGCAGAAGTGATAGAGAAATATGGACTGGGGTTTGATTTTTATTTCACAGATCAGACCACCCTCAAAACAATCGTGCGATCCAATCCTGCCATTTTAGTGGTGGAACATGGCACCATTACCCAAAAAAGACATTATAATGATTTTGAATTATTAGAATTCAATACAACCAATTAATATACTTATGAGAAAGAAAATTGTAGCCGGAAACTGGAAAATGAACAATGATTTAAAGGCTACCCAGCTTTTAATAGAAAACTTGAAAGGATTGACATTAGCGTCTGACGTTTCTGTTATGGTGGCACCGACCTTTGTAAACTTAACGGCAGCCTTAGACACTGCAGCGACAACGCCAATAGAGGTGATTGCACAAAATATGCATTTCGCAGATTCAGGTGCATATACCGGAGAGATTTCTGCAGACATGCTTACAGCGGTGGGAATTAAAACAGTTATTTTGGGTCATTCTGAGCGCAGAAGCTATTTTGGAGAGACAGATGCTATTCTGGAAAAGAAAACAAAACAAGCCATTGACAAAGGATTACAAGTCATGTTTTGTTTTGGTGAGGAATTGGCAGATAGAAAATCAGGCAACCATTTCAATGTAGTAGAGCATCAGTTAAAAAATGCCTTATTTAGTTTACCAGAAACTGCTTGGTCACAAATTATTTTAGCATACGAGCCTGTTTGGGCCATAGGAACTGGGGAGACTGCCTCTGCAGAACAAGCGCAAGAAATGCACCATTTTATTAGAAAGACCATAGCTGCGGCATTCAGTGAATCAATTGCACAAGAAGTTTCTATACTGTACGGTGGAAGTGTGAAACCAGCCAATGCTGTAGAGATTTTTTCTAAGCCAGATGTAGATGGTGGTCTTATTGGAGGAGCAGCACTCGTTGCAACAGATTTTGCAGCCATTGTGAACGCTTTTAACTAAATATGACACTAGACTACACTGCTTGTCACTTTGAAGTGACTCCATTACAGCCCGCATCTGATTTGCTTATAGCGGAATTAGGTTCTTTGGGATTTGAAAGTTTTGAAGAGACCCCTACGGGGGTCATTGCTTATATCAACACTTCTTTTTGGTCTCCTGATTTATTGGAGGGTTTAGCGGTGTATGATTATGACGGTTTTTCTTTTTCATATACCACAAAGGAAATTCCTCAAGAAAACTGGAACGCCAATTGGGAGGCCAATTTTTCTCCCATTCAGGTAGACCATCACTGTGTTGTTAGGGCGCCTTTTCACCAAGCTCCTGAGGTAACTTATGACATTGTCATTGAACCTAAGATGAGTTTTGGCACAGGACACCATGAGACTACCCACATGATGCTCAGTGCTATTTTAAAGCTGGATTGTCAGGATAAGAAAGTCATGGACATGGGGAGTGGCACAGGAGTTTTAGCTATTCTCGCTGCTATGAAGGGAGCTACAGATGTAGACGCGGTAGATATAGACCACTGGTGTTATTTAAATGCCGTAGAAAACACAGAAAGAAATAGAGTGCCTTTTATTAAAGTATATGAAGGAGACGTTTCTTTCTTAGCCTCTACTGATTTAAAAGAAAAGTCCTACGATATATTTTTGGCCAACATCAATAGAAATATTTTGTTAAACGACATGGCCGCTTATAAGAATCACATAGCCCCTGGCGGATACCTTCTTTTAAGTGGCTTCTACGACCAAGACCTAGGCATGATTAAAGAGAAATGCGCTTCTTTAGGAATTGAATATCAAAGCCATACAGAGAAGAATGACTGGGTAGCGGCTGTTTTTAAATCTGTTTGATTTTTTATATTTTTAGGGATATGAAGGAACAACAGGAATCTTCACAAGATACGTTAGAGGCGGTTCAAAAAGACAACGAGCTCGTGGTATTTAATGATGAGGTGAACACCTTTGATCATGTCATTAATACCCTGATTAGAGTCTGTAAACATTCTAGTGAACAAGCCCAACAATGCACCCTTATTATTCACTTTAAAGGGAAGTGCACGGTAAAAACGGGCCCAGTAGATAAGTTAAAACCGCAATGTCAGGGCATTTTAGATGCAGGCATTCAGGCGGAGATTGTATAGTAGTGATTAATTTCATTCATCACATAAAATAAAAAGCCCCTTTTTAAAGGGGCTTTTTATTTGTACACTCAGTGGGTTTTAATGAGGTAATTTATCTCTTAGAAGTCCATATGCAAAAGTGCCTAGAAGTGCGGCACCAATCACGATGAGCATACTCATTGCTCCAGTTCCAACAAGAACATACATAGGGCCAGGGCAGGCCCCTGCCAGCGCCCATCCCAAACCAAAAATGGAGCCTCCAATAATTGCTGAGGTGTAATTTTTAGCTTTATCAGGAATTGCAATGGGTGTACCTGAGAGGTCTTTGATATTGAATTTTTTGATTAGTGCAATTCCAATAGCACCAAGTACTACAGCACTTCCGATAATTCCATACATATGAAAAGATTCGAAACGAAACATTTCAAATATTCTAAACCAAGAAACCGCTTCAGATTTTACTAGGAGAATTCCAAAAAATATACCGACGCTTAAAAATTTTAAATATTTCATAGTCTAGAATAATAAGGGTAAAATAAAATGTGTCATGAGTAGGCCACCAATGAAAAATCCAATCACGGCCACCAATGATGGGATTTGTAGGTTGCTCAACCCACTGATCGCATGCCCAGAAGTGCAACCACCCGCGTAGCGGGTGCCAAAACCAACTAAAAAGCCACCAATAATAAGCATCATGAGTGTTTTTGGTTGGCTTATAGCGTCTAGACTAAAGAGTTCAGGAGGCAATATACTGGCTCCAGGGTCTTGAAAACCCATTTGTTGTAGTGCTTCTATGGTAGACGCGCTTATGGCAATGTCTGGTTGGTTTTGGAGAAAGTGGCTTCCAATATACCCACCAATCACTGCGCCTAAAACCACCACTAAGTTCCATTTTTGTGCCTTAAAATCGAACTTAAAGAAGGAAGCTACTTTCCCTGCACCACCAATGGCACAGAGTGTTCTCAGGTTAGAAGACATGCCAAAGTTCTTTCCAAATAAAATAAGGCTAAGCATGACTAAAGCGAAAAGGGGACCAGATACATACCAGGGCCAAGGTTCAAGAATAAAATCCATCTAAATATTTTTTTTAAAAGTAAGAAAAATATGATGACCACTTTGTAACATATGTTACCAAAGAGATGTTATTGATTTTATTTAGCATTCACCAGGTAGTTTGTACAAGCAAAGACATTGAATTTTCGAATGGCTTTGCCTTGTTTGTCTCTGAGTATAATGGGGGGGAGCACCTGGATTTTTTGAAAAAAGGAACTTACTTTTTCTGGAGGGGCCTCAGGGGGTGCTTCATTTTTAAAGCGGGTGTCTGAATCTATAAGGATGGCATTTTGTCCTTCTAAAAAACTAAGATCAGGATCTAATATGCCAAATTGTAAGCCATTTTCTCCTATCACATTGGTGCTATAGGTGGGCGTGTCTTGATAAAACCTAAGCACGGCTGCAGTTTTATAATTGTCTGTAGAGAAGAAAAAATGGTCAGGATAAGTGACTCTTAATTCATTTACTTCCTTAGATAAGGCTTCCCAGCCCCACCAGGTGTCGTCTGAGCGAATGGGGACTATATAGGTAGTTAGTTCTATGAGTATCAATAAGTGTATGACTATGGAGATAATAATTTGTGAACGCACCCATTTGCGTTTGAAGAAATAGGCGAGCAGAATAAATCCAGAGATGTAACTGGGGACCAACCAGTTGATTTTAATCCAATAAAAAGGTGACAAGAGCATAAAGCCCAAGAAAGTTGGGAGGAAAAAAGCCCCTAAAAACAAGGTTTTGTCTGGGGGAAGCTTCCAACTAATCACGATTCTTTTTAGATATTTATAGCAAAGCACTATGAGGGTTAAAAATGCTGCAGGAAATACCAAAGCCATTTGGGTCGCTATAAATCCGCCCAATAATTTTGGTTTAAAACCAAAATCACTCACGGAACTAGATCTTCCGGTAGATTGGAAGGTAAAAGAAACAAAATCGTTCTGGGCATTCCAATAATAGACTGGATAAGCCACTGCAGCAAAAAGAATTAGAGAGAGCCATGGACCGGGTTTAAAGAGGTGCTTTCTTTGGGTGGGGGAGAGGAGTAAAAAAAGCATCAGCCCGAAGGGCAATAAAATAGCCGTGTACTTGCTGTTAAAGGCCAAGCCCATCCATATCCCCGCCAAAAGCCAATGGTGGAATCTCGCTTTAAAAAGGGCTTTTTCTAAACTCCATAAACTCAAACTCCAAAAAAGCACTAAGGGTACATCTGGGGTGGAATTTAAGCTGAGCATGCTCCATAGGATGGAGCTACTGGCTAGTAGCATGGCTATCCACAGTTTTGTGGGAGATAAAAAATTCTTGGACAGGCTGTAAAACACCCAAATGGAGAGTGAGCTCACCGTGAAGTCTGTCATTTTTACGACCGTAACAGTACTTCCAAACAGATCTGTGGCCGCCCTGAGTAAATAACCGATCATGCCGGGATGGTCAAAATAGGACCAATCTAAGTGCTGGCCATAGAAATAGTAATAGGCGTCTTGTGGCATAAGCCCCATAAAGGGGAGTATGGCTAGTCTGAGCAGCTGAAAAGAGACTATTAAACTTAGTATGGGATAGGCGCTTAGGGTCCTGCGAAAAAGTGCTGTCAAAATTTGGGTTTTTCCCAAAGATATTAATTTAAACTCATGTGACTTGGGTTACATTTTAAATCTAAGCATTTCCTTATTTTTGCGTTTAATTAATATCCTTTTTTATGGCCAGTTTTTCAGATATTATCAATAAAGACACCCCTGTTTTAATAGACTTTTTCGCTACTTGGTGTGGTCCTTGCAAGGCAATGAGTCCTATTTTAGATGATTTAAAAAAGCAGATGGGAGACCAAGTGTCTATCGTAAAAATAGATGTAGATAAGAATCCGAGGGTAGCGGCAAAATATCAAGTAAGAGGTGTTCCTACGCTTATGATTTTTAAATCTGGCGAGCAACTCTGGAGGCAATCTGGGGTGTATTCTGCCCATGATTTACAAGCGATTCTAATCCAGTATCTCTAATTATAATCGGTGTAGTTATTTCCTTACAATAGTTCTAAAGGTGAGGTTTATCCTTGGGCTATGGACTTTTTTAGTCGGGGGGAGCCGGTGGAGCCAATGGGTTTGAGTAGTGTCTTTCATGACCAGAAGGCTTCCGTGGGCTAGGGGCATGTTTATGACTGTTTTGTCTTCTTTGTGTTTAAAAGCGAATTTTCGCTCCGCACCAAAACTAACGGAAGCAATGGCGCCATTTTTTTTGAGGTCTTTTTCTCCATCACTATGCCATGACATACCTTCACTGCCATTGTGGTATAAATTTAATAGGCAGGCATTATAGGTTTCTCCAGAAGCTTTTTCTACGGCCTCTTTTATCTCTAACAACAGAGGGGTCCATACCAAGGCTGTTTTCGTTATTTTAGAGTAGGTATAGGAATAGGCTTTTTCTGCGTACCAGGCGACCTTTCTTTTCGTAATAATTCGCTTTCCGAATATCATGGCCTCATCAGGGGCCCAGGCAATCTCATTGAACAAGGCCTGATAGTATTTGTTAGCAGTTTCACTGTTAAAAATAGGCCCGTGATAATGTACAATACCCTCTTTGGGCAACCAGTTATGAGCGGGGTCTATTGGTGTGCTGAATAAATCCATAGGCCTATAAATTCCAATTCACCAATTGGTTGTTTTTAGGAGCAGTAGCTTTTAATCGCATTTTTATTTTCTCCAAATACATGGTATTGTAGCGCAGTCTAGAAATGTAGTTTGGATTTTCGTGGTCACCATTCCAGCAGTGTTCAGCCATGTCTCCATAATCTACCTCACCACCGTAATAGGGATTCTTTGTTTTATTGAGAAACATTTCTGTGAGGCTTACGGCATTGTTGAGGTAATAGTTGTCCATATCCCCACAATAAAGGTGAATTTTACCCGCTAGGTCTTCTCCTATTGTATCCCAATCTCTTTCCATAATATACCTCAAATCATAGTTTTCTCTCCAATAAGCGGCCACTTCTGAGTCTATTTCCCCCGTGATTTTATCCCAAATAGGTTTTGGATATCCGTCCTCACCAGTAGGTGAAAATACTGCTTGCCAAATATCCCATTGGTCCCCAGACCTACTGTTTGTACCCAGAGCCCATTCCCTGTAATTCATATCTTTTAAACTGGATTTTAGCATTCCTTTGCCATCTCTGATTCCTGGTCTAAGGGTTTTTCTATAGGGACCCTCGGTATAGTAAGCGTTTTTATCCTCATAAATATTCACCGCAGTATAGGCCCTAAAATCTATAGGATCTGGGCATGCAGCAAAGGCACCATTGTACTCTTTGGGGTAAAAGACTTGAGCAGCAAGGGCTTCCCAACCTCCGGTAGATCCACCGTACAAAAACCGAGCCCAACCTTCTCCTACACCATTAAAAAGAGATTCTATATGAGGGATTAATTCGTAAGTAATAGCATCTCCATAAGGTCCAATATTAGCTGAATTCACGGCATAAGAGTCGTCATAATAAGGGTTTTGGTGTTGGATTTCAATAGCAATAAACCGAGGAAAATCTGCAGAGGTCCATTGACTATAGAAATCATAGGCTTCTTTTTCTTGTATGTATTGATACCCTGTAATTCCAAATCTGCTGTTGTATATACCGTCTTCAGGTATTGCTGTTGGTGGCGTAGTTCTAAAGCCACCAAATGTATCAGGAAAGTGACCGTGAAATACCATTAAGGGGTAGCGTTCCTCACTTTTGGCATTAAACCCATAGGGTACTAAAACATTGGCTTGTAAATACATAGGCCTGCCCCAAAAAGCACTGAGTTTTTCACTTTTTATCTTTATATGCTTTATGTATTCAGTGTCTGCAACAGCTTCTATAGGCGGAATTTCCTCAGTAATTTGGAGGTGATTACTCCCAGATTTTGAGAAATTTATTTTTTGAGGCTTGCTGTAAATATTCTTTGGACTAATATTCCAGTGTTGTCCCTCTCCTTGGTCCATTGGTAATTGAACTGTGTGTCCGTTTGAGAGCTCAAAAGTGTCGTATTTATGAAGCAGTGCTTGAACGTAATAAGTGCCCTCAGGTATTGCTGCAACACTGCCCAAAGGATAAGCAAAAACTTCTGGTGAAATAGCCCTCTCACTTCCGGGTTTCCAATCATTTACATTGACTCCGAATACTATTCCTGTTTGGTCTGAATCATTAATCTGAAACCTGGGTTCAGCAGTGCTGTCTTTGGTCATTAAAATGAGTAAACGTCCGTCAAAGCCCTCAGTGCCTAACTCAGCACTATAACTGACGGTAAATACTTTTTGTGTGGTTTCTTGGCAGCTTACAAAAAGCATTAAAATTCCAGTGAATAGAATGGTTTTTAAAAAATATGGTTTCATAAGGATGGTTATTTACTACTCAAGATAGTGATTATTCAATCATCATGGATTCGGTTTTTATATATCTGGTTTATTGGCAATCTGCTCTTCTTCTAGAATCGGTGATATTGATTATTTTCCAGGTATTCTCTTGTTTCATGAGATGAATAGAATTTACCCCGCAGTGACTAAAAGTATCTCCAAGCCAAAATTCATACCCCACCCATGCATGGGCAAGTGGTCCGTCTATCTTGATATTAAAAGAAAGGAGTTTTTCATTCCAGGTAGGACTGTCTTCTCTGGAAAGCACTGCTTTAACAAAGGCATTGCCTGATGTTTGTGTGGTGACTACTTTACCTCCTCTATTCCCTACAGAGTTTAAAGTGAATAAGGAATCTGTAGTTTGTGTTAAAATTTGAGCGTCTTTTTGGTGAAAGCCTTCAAAAAATAGTTCTATGGTTTTTTTAACGGCCCCTTCTTCTGAAACCTGAGCAGTTCCTGTTAGAGGAAGCAAAAACAATAGGGCTTGACAAATAAATAGCAGGTATTGAAACTGTTTCATGACTTAAATATTTTTTTGAAGATAAAAAATGAAAACCATACATTTAGGGTATGGGAGCATTAAAATTCTTAAAAAAATACTGGGTCCTGATTACCTTTATTTGGTTTGTGTTAATGATTTATTTCAACAATAGGTAGTTGAAGTTTCGCTTCGTTTCAGGAATTCTCACGAATACACAGGATTAGCCTCGCTTCGCTCGGCTTTTCCAGACAAAGCTCCGCTTTGAAAATGGCCCAAAAAAAAGCGCTCAAGTAAACTTGGCGCTTTATTTTTTTCCATTTATTAGTGACCTCGACAGGATTCAAACCTGTAACCTTCTGAGCCGTAATCAGATGCGCTATTCAGTTGCGCCACGAGGCCGTTATTGTCCCTTGTTGGGGCTGCAAATATAATTCTTTTTGGGCTTGTGCCAAATACTTGTGTGAAATACTTACGAGAAATCTACTTGCTTTAAAATTTAAGCAAAAAGTACTGACGGGAATAGGGTTCTTATTGGTTGTCTAAGGCGCGAATTGTTACATAGTAGCGCCAACCTACTAACGCTAACTGCCATTTCTTGGCATGGGCTAAATCCAATCTTTTTTTAGTGAAAGAGGGGAGGAGTAGTTTGTTGAGTTGGGCGAGAATTTTAAACATTTGTGTGCTGCTTGTAAAAACGTTGGTTTCTAAAATACTATTCAAAGATACATTTTTTGAAATTGGCGGTTTCACCTCGCTTTGCTACTTTTTTTACAAAAGATTAGTAGGGGCTTTGCTATATTTGCTTCAAATTAAGACTATGTTAGACGCTTTGTTTATTGTTTTGGGATTGGTGGCTTTAATACTAGGAGGAAACTGGTTGTTGAAAGCAGCAGTTGCCTTGTCACTTAGGTTACAAATTCCTAAAATTGTCATTGGAATGACCGTAGTGTCTTTTGCTACCTCTGCGCCTGAACTTATAGTGAGTATAAAAGCTGCTTTGGATGGTTTTCCAGACCTTTCTTTGGGGAATGTTATTGGGTCTAATATAGCCAATTTAGGATTGGTGCTCGGTATTACCCTCTTGTTAGGGACCATGGAGGTGACCAAGAGTTTTTACAAAACAGATTGGCCTGTGATGTTTTTAGCCTCAATAATCTTATTCACTTTTCTTTATATAGATGGACAATTGGTCTTCTGGGAAGGTCTTGTAATGTTTTCCCTGTTATTGGTTTTTTTATGGTACCTACTTCGCTATCAAGATAATGCCGTTATAGATGAATTGCCAGAAGATGACGTACCCTTACCGCTACACAAGACTTTATTATATACGGTGTTGGGTGGTTTAGGACTTTGGGGAGGTTCAGAGTTGTTAATTTCTGGGGCCGTTGGTTTGGCTACCTTTTTTGGGGTGTCTGAGCGGGTAATAGGAATTACGATTGTTTCTGTGGGTACGAGTGTGCCTGAATTGGCGGCCTCTGTTATAGCTGTCATTAAAAAAGAGAAGGCCATTTCACTAGGGAACTTATTGGGTTCAAACATCTTTAACATCTTTGGTGTTTTGGGAATTACAGCTATGATCACACCCATAAAAGTAATGGATCAGGCACTTTTGGCCTCTGACATTTATTGGATGCTTGGTTTTGCACTTATAGTGCTTCCCTTGGTTTTTGTGCCTAGTAAAATGAGATTGGGATGGCGGGACGGTCTTATTCTGTTGGCCGGATACGCTGCCTTTATTTATGTGACTATTTCATAAGAAGCAAAAAAAAAGGTATTCACTTTAGTGAACACCTTTTTAAGTAATAAGTGTAAGTGTTTTTTAAGAAATATTGGCAGACTTTACGGTCTTTACAATACGTCCGGCAATTTTATATGGATCTCCATTAGAAGCTGGTCTTCTGTCTTCTAACCATCCTTTCCATCCTTTTTCTACTGTGATAATAGGAATTCTAATAGAAGCCCCACGGTCAGATACGCCGTAGCTAAAGTCTTTGATAGAAGCGGTTTCGTGTAAACCTGTTAGACGTTGGTCGTTAAACTCACCGTAAACTTCAATGTGCTCTTTTACTACTGGTCTAAATGCCTCACATATTTTTTCATAGGTTTCTTTTGAACCACATGTTCTAAGAACGGTGTTAGAGAAGTTTGCATGCATTCCTGAGCCGTTCCAGTCTCCTTTAACAGGTTTTGGGTGGTACTCAATATAGTATCCGTATTTTTCTGTCAATCTGTCTAGTAAATATCGCGCTACCCAGATTTCATCTCCAGCTTTCTTGGCGCCTTTAGCAAACAATTGAAATTCCCATTGTCCACTAGCTACTTCTTGGTTTATTCCTTCGAAGTTTAATCCAGCGTCTATACATAGGTTTGCGTGCTCCTCTACAAAACTTCTTCCATGGGTGTTTCTACCCCCTACAGAACAGTAATACATACCTTGTGGGCCTGGATAACCTCCTACAGGGAATCCTAATGGCAATTGGGTATTCTTGTCCATAATAAAGTATTCTTGCTCGAAACCGAACCAGAAATCATTGTCGTCGTCATCTATTGTAGCCCTTGCATTAGAAACATGTGGAGTTCCGTCTGCATTTAAAACTTCTGTCATGACTAAATAACCATCTCTTCTTGCTGGATCTGGGTAAATAGCCACTGGTTTTAATAAACAGTCAGAAGAACCTCCTTCAGCTTGTTTCGTAGAACTTCCGTCAAAAGACCATACAGGACAGTCTTCTAATTTTCCAGAAAAGTTTTCTTCTACTTTTGTTTTACTTCTTAAGTTGGCTGTTGGTACATAACCATCTAACCAAAGGTATTCTAATTTAGATTTACTCATGAGTTGATTGTTTAAGTTTAACGACGCTATAAAATTATCATTTTTTAGCATAGTCATGTAAAAAGAAGGGGTGTTTTATTAAAAAGTTATTAAAAATTTTTGACCCCTATATTTTTTAGGGGGTATATTATAAATAATACATTTATTTGGTTTTATTTTGCAGTATTGATAATTGACTACTTATGAAAACAGATTTCTCCCAACTTAGATTTAATGCATTGGCCCAAAGTTCCCAGCAAATATCTGTCCCAGTGAGCGAACCCAACAGAAGGTCTTCGCTTTTTGCGAGCCATGTGTTTAATGATTATAAAATGCTCCAATACCTAACTAAGGAAGCTATTAGTGCTGTTAGAGATGCCATTACTTCTGGGAGTAAGATTGAAAGGAAGTTAGCAGACCAGGTAGCTGAGGGGATGAAAACTTGGGCCATAGAAATGGGGGCAACGCATTACACCCATTGGTTTCAGCCTTTAACAGGTTCAACTGCAGAAAAGCACGATGCCTTTTTTGATATTCAAGATGGCCAAGCATTGGAAATCTTTGGTGGAGCTCAATTGGTGCAACAAGAACCAGACGCTTCTAGTTTTCCTAGTGGCGGCATTAGAAACACCTTTGAAGCAAGAGGCTATACTGCTTGGGACCCTAGTTCTCCTGCTTTTGTATATGGTACTACACTTTGTATTCCTACCATTTTTGTTTCTTATACCGGTGAAGCTTTGGACAATAAAGCACCGCTCTTAAGGGCGCTGAATGCTGTAGATGAGGCAGCCACCTCCGTGGCCAAATATTTTGATAAAACAGTGACTAAGGTAAACGCCACTTTGGGTTGGGAGCAAGAGTATTTCTTGATAGACAAGTCCTTGGCTTCTGCAAGAATAGACATTACACTCACGGGTAGAACTTTGCTTGGCCATACGGCTGCCAAAGGACAACAATTAGAGGATCACTACTTTGGGGTTATTCCCTCTAGGGTGATTGGTTTTATGAGCGAGTTGGAGAAGGAGTGTATGGTTTTGGGTATTCCAGTAAAAACCAGGCACAATGAGGTGGCACCCAATCAATTTGAGTTGGCACCAGTTTTTGAAGAAGCCAATTTAGCAGTAGACCACAACCTTCTTTTAATGGATGTGATGGATAAGGTTGCAGACAAGCACCATTTGAAAGTGTTGTTTCACGAAAAACCTTTTGCTGGGATAAATGGTTCAGGAAAACACAACAATTGGTCTCTCGCTACAGATACTGGTATTAATTTATTGAGTCCAGGCTCTACGCCAATGAAGAACTTACAATTCTTGACCTTTTTTATTAACACCATTAAAGCAGTAGATACCTATGAATCACTATTAAGGGCGTCTATTGCTTCTGCGAGTAATGACCATAGATTGGGTGCCAATGAGGCGCCACCGGCCATTTTTTCTATATTTATTGGAAAGCAGCTTTCTGCAGTATTAGATGAATTAGAAGGAGTGTCTTTGGGTAAATTATCACCCCAAGAAAAAACAGAACTCAAGCTCAATGTAGTGGGTAAAATTCCTGAAATACTCATGGATAACACAGACCGAAATAGGACTTCTCCATTTGCCTTTACAGGCAATAAGTTTGAGATGAGAGGCGTGGGATCTAAAACCAATTGTGCCAAGCCCATGACAGTGTTGAATACTGCCGTGGCACAGCAGTTGCAATTGTTTAAAAAAGAAGTAGACCGCTTAATAGACCAAAAAGGGCTCAAGAAAGATGAGGCTATATTTAACGTACTCAGAGAGTATATAAAGTCTTCTAAACGCATTCGTTTCGAGGGAGATGGGTACAGTGAAGCTTGGGAAAAAGAAGCGGCAAAAAGAAAGCTCAGTAATCTCAAGACTACACCAGAAGCAGTGGCTGTGATGAGTGAAAAAGCCCATGTGACTTTATTTGAGCAAATGGGCGTGTTGAGTTCTATTGAATTAAAGGCCAGACAAGAAGTGGAGTGGGAAGCTTACGTCATGCACACCCAAATTGAAGGAAGGGTTTATGAAGAGTTGGTATACAGCCAGATTCTACCTTCTGCCTTAAGTTATACGAATGTGTTGCTAGATAACATAAGTAAAATAAATCTTGTAATGGAGCAGGTGACTGACTTAGAAGAAAGTGCACAAGGTCAGTTATTTTCTGAAATTAATCTTCATGTTCAAGGGTTGAAAAAAAGCGTAGATACAATGACTCAAGCAAGGAAAGCAGCCAATAAATTAGCGACTACAAGCGAAAGGGCTCACGCATATGCCCTAGAGGTAAAACCCATGTTTAGCACTATTAGAATTCATGCCGATCAATTAGAAAAACTCATGAGTGACATCCATTGGCCGCTGTTAAAATACAGGGAACTTTTACAAATTAGATAATTCTTCAAAAGATTGTTTGCTATTGGGGATAAGTTTTGGGAATATTATGCCACAATAGCTTGAACTTTTTAAGGATTCCCTTATTTTTGCACAAAAGACGCATTAATGGATTCAAATCAACAGGGAAGGTATAGTCAAAGAGGGGTTTCAGCAGCAAAGGAAGACGTTCATAACGCTATAAAGAATATAGATAAAGGACTTTTTCCAAAAGCTTTCTGTAAAATTGTCCCCGACCACCTTACTGGAGATTCTGACTATTGTTTGGTCATGCATGCAGATGGAGCGGGCACCAAGTCTTCTTTGGCTTATATGTATTGGAAACAAACTGGAGACCTTTCGGTTTGGAAGGGCATTGCTCAGGACGCGCTCATTATGAATATAGATGACCTTATTTGTGTAGGCGCTACAGACCACATCATGTTGTCTTCTACCATTGGTAGAAATAAAAATTTAATTCCTGCTGAGGTGCTTTCTGCCATAATTAATGGAACGGAAGAACTTATCAATGATCTTTCAAAACACGGCATTGTTATTCATAGTACTGGCGGTGAAACCGCCGATGTTGGCGATCTTGTCCGAACCATCATAGTAGATTCTACCGTAACAGCGCGATTACCTAGAAGAAACGTCATTGACAACGCTAATATTAAGGCAGGCGATGTTATTGTAGGGCTGTCTTCTTCTGGACAAGCCACTTATGAGACCGAGTACAACGGTGGAATGGGAAGTAATGGTTTAACTTCTGCACGCCACGATGTTTTTGGTCAAGGTTTGGCACAGAAATTCCCAGAGAGTTTCGATCCTTCAGTTCCAAGTGATTTGGTTTATTCTGGAGCCCTTGGGCTCACAGATGCTGTAGCAGGAAGTCCAGTAAATGCTGGTAAGTTGGTGCTTTCTCCCACAAGGACTTATGCTCCAATCGTAAAGAAAATACTGAGTAAATACAATGCAGTAGACATTCATGGAATGGTGCACTGTAGTGGTGGTGCTCAAACAAAAATCTTACATTTTGTAGAAGGGCTCCATATTATCAAAGACAATATGTTCGAGGTGCCTGTGCTTTTTAAAATGATTCAGGAACAATCTAAAACCTCCTGGAGAGAGATGTATGAAGTATTTAATTGTGGCCATAGGTTAGAGTTATATGTCAATCCAGCTGTGGCAGAAGATCTTATTGCTATTTCCAATTCTTTTGGTGTAGCGGCTCAAATCATTGGTAGGGTGGCCGACAGTGATTCTAAAAAACTAACTATAGAGAGTTCTTACGGAACTTTTGAATATTAAGAAGGTCAATTTATTGTACCTTTACAAGAATAACTAGCTCAAATTTATGTTAGAAAAATTACATGTTGTAAAACAGCGTTTTGACGAAGTCTCTGACTTGATTATCCAACCAGATGTCATACAAGACCAAAAGCGTTACGTACAGCTTAACAAAGAATACAAGGATTTAAAATCTCTTATGGATAAAAGAGAATTATACATTTCTTTTACCCATAATATAGAGGAGTCTCAGGAGATTATAGAGGACGGTTCGGACGCTGAAATGGTAGAAATGGCCCGAATGCAATTGGAAGAGGCTAAAGCTGCTTTGCCCGCTTTAGAAGAAGAAATTAAATTTTTACTCATTCCAAAAGAGCCAGAAGACGCCAAGAATGTTGTGGTAGAGATTCGCGCTGGTACTGGAGGAGATGAGGCTAGTATTTTTGCTGGTGACCTCTTTAGAATGTACACTAAATACTGTGAGTCTAAGGGTTGGAAAACCAACGTGATTGACTTAAGCGAAGGGACTTCTGGAGGGTATAAAGAAATACAGTTCGAGGTTAATGGAGAAGATGTATACGGAACACTAAAATTTGAGGCAGGGGTACACCGGGTTCAAAGGGTTCCGCAAACGGAGACACAAGGCAGGGTTCATACCAGTGCTGCAACTGTTATGGTGCTCCCTGAAGCAGAGGAATTTGACGTTCAAATAGATCCTAAAGATGTACGAATAGATTTCTTCTGTTCCTCAGGACCAGGAGGTCAGTCTGTAAACACCACCTATTCTGCCGTAAGGCTAACACACCTTCCTACAGGATTAGTAGCCCAGTGTCAAGACCAAAAATCCCAACACAAAAACAAAGACAAAGCTTTTGTAGTGCTAAGATCTAGGTTATATGACTTGGAATTGGCAAAAAAGCAAGAAGCAGACGCGGCTAAGAGAAATTCTCAAGTAAGTTCAGGAGATAGGTCTGCAAAAATTAGAACCTATAACTATCCTCAGGGTAGGGTTACAGATCACCGTATTGGATTGACCTTGTATGATCTTCAGAATATTGTCAATGGAGATATTCAAAAAATCATTGACGAACTCATGTTGGTAGATAATACTGAAAAATTAAAAGAAGCTTCTGAGATATTTTAGTCCCACCAGCTTTAAAGCTATAATCTGGTCTTGGACCAGTATAAAAATTAAACATGACGCTTCCTTTCTTAATAGATCAGATTGAAAAAAAACAATCCTTTCTCTGTGTGGGACTGGATGTAGATATGGATAAGATCCCGGCCCACCTTTTAAAGGAGGAGGATCCTATATTCGCTTTTAACAAGGCTATTATAGATGCCACACATTCCTATGCAGTAGCATATAAACCCAATGTAGCTTTTTATGAAGCGTATGGTGTTAAAGGCTGGCAGGCATTAGAAAAAACCATTCAATATTTAAATCTCAATTATCCAGAGGTATTTACCATTGCAGACGCAAAAAGAGGAGATATTGGAAATACAGCGAGTAGGTATGCCAAAGCTTTCTTTGAAGATTTGGGGTTTGACTCTTTAACAGTAGCCCCTTATATGGGAAAGGACTCTGTAGAACCTTTCTTAGCCTTTGAAGACAAATTTACTATTTTGCTGGGGCTTACTTCAAATCCTGGTGCAGCAGATTTTGAAATGTTGCCTTTGGCTAATGGTAAATACTTATATGAAACAGTTATTGAAACTGCCGCTCAATACAAAAACGGCCATCAATTAATGTATGTGGTAGGCGCTACGCAAGCCACTGCTATAAAAGACATTAGGGCTTTGGTTCCGGATAGTTTTCTCTTGGTTCCTGGTGTGGGTGCTCAAGGGGGCAGTTTAGCAGAGGTTTGCTCAGAGGGTCTTAATGACCAAGTAGGCTTATTGGTGAATTCTTCCAGAGGAATTATATATGCCTCATCCAAAGAAGACTTTGCTGTTGAAGCTGCAGCACAAGCAGCTTTATTGCAAGCTGAAATGGCTGTTATTTTAAGTCAAAAGAAAAAATAATTCCCTAATTTAGGAGAATGTTAGCCAAGTCATTGGTTTCAACTATCATATATTGATCTTATAAATTCCCTCGTATTGATTCATTACACTTGTTATAGAAATCCAGAAGCCCAACAGTGGGTTACTTTTGTTCACGGTGCTGGTGGGAGTTCATCTATTTGGTTTAAGCAATTAAAAGCCTTTAGAAAAATTTACAATGTATTGCTCCTGGATCTCAGAGGGCATGGAGACTCTAAAATGCCCATTAAACAGGCTTTTGACAAAAAGTATACTTTTAACGCTATTACCCAAGATATTATTGAGGTACTAGATTATGAAAAGATAGAAAAATCTCACTTTATTGGTATTTCACTTGGGACCATACTGATTAGAAATCTCGCAGAAAAAAATCCGGAACGCGTGCTGAGTATGATTATGGGTGGGGCAATTTTAAAGCTTAATTTCAGATCTCAGGTACTCATGCGACTGGGCGTAATGTTTAAATCCGTAGTGCCTTATTTATGGCTGTACTCTTTCTTTGCTTTTGTGATTATGCCTAATAAGAACCATAAAGAGTCCAGGACGCTTTTTGTGAGAGAAGCTAAAAAACTGTATCAGAAAGAGTTCATAAAGTGGTTTAAGCTCACTGCTGAAATTAATCCATTACTTCGTTTTTTTAGGAATGTTGAGGTAAAGATTCCAACATTATATGTTATGGGTGAAGAGGATTATTTGTTTTTGCCCTCTGTTAGAAAAATGACTGAGGCACATTTGTCTGCCTCTCTTTTTGTCGTAGAATCTTGTGGGCACGTTGTGAATGTAGAGCGACCTGAGGTGTTTAACTCGGCAGTGCTTTCTTATCTAGGGAAGTTGTAGTCTACTCACTTATCATAGCATCGACTTAATTATTTTAGGAAAGAATTTATAAAGAATCATTCTTACAGTATTGCTTTTTAAGAACGCTTACTCAGCTGATTTGTTAAACAGATAAAACCAGCGTCTCCACCGGTTTTATGCTGACTAAATCTAAAAAATAATGAAAAACATTAACGCTCGTTATTCATATAACGTGTCTATGATATCATTATTGTGTTAGCCCATAGAAGTTTTGGACCATTTTTGAAATAGGAGCATAAACTGTTTTACCTCATTCCTGTAGGCTTGAAGGTATTCTTGTGGAGATTTACTGTGGTATTCTAAGCCCCTACAGTATCCATGAATGTTTTTTCCAATACAGTTAATGAAAGCTAAGGTGTTTTTTCGCTCATCATGATTATGAACAAGGGAAAGGTTTTTTAGACTGCTCAATAATTGCTTACTGTCTCCAAGAAGGCTATGAAGGATACTGTGGTTAAAACTCCAGTGTTTATATTCTTTAAGTAGCTCGTAGTCGTAATAAAAATACACCGCCAAAGCATTGCTCAGCCGCTCCAATTCGCTGGCTTTATATTCTAAGTGCTTTGGTGTTTTCGTATTCATTGACAAGAGTTTAATTTATAGTAAAAATAAGTGTAATTGAAATTGAATTAATTTCTTTTATGTAGGTAAATATTGTTTTTTCTTTATATTGCAATTTATTATAATATTTTTTCTTATGATTAAAAAGTCTGATAGTTTAAATAATAAGATCATTGCCGCTTTGCAAAAGAATGCTAGGGTGTCTTTCGCAGAAATTGGTAGGATTGTGGGCTTAACACCACCAGCGGTAGCGGAACGGGTTAAAAAACTGGAAGATACCGCCGTAATATTGAAATATCATACAGAGGTATCTTATACTCAAATGGGCTATCAGCTAAAAGCCATGATAACGCTAAGGGCTTTTGTGGGTAAATTGAAGCCTTTTTTAGAAGTGGTAAAAACCTATCCCGAGGTAGTGAATTGTTACCGGATAACAGGTAATGAAAATATTATGATGGAAGTGGTGTTGAAGGACCAACAACACTTAGAGAAATTTATAGATATCCTGATCCAATACGGTGAAACTAGAACACATATTATTTTGTCTGAAGTTGTTTCCTCGGCACCTATATATGCTAATTGATCACTTTGGGTTATATTTGAATATGAATTACAAATACTACTTTGTATCCTTATTTTTCATGTTTTTATGCTTGAATCCTCTTCAAGCCCAAGAGACTATTTCTGATAAAAAGTCAGAAAGGGCTTTTAAAAAAGAACAAAGGCAGCTGAGGCGAATGAACCGTCAGTACACAGATTCTCTCACCTATAAGGCGGAGTACTATCAGTATATGCTTTTGGAAGATTTAGATACCAGAAATTTTGAAAACTTAGGTTGGTGGCAGTATCAATACAATTACTATAATACCATTGCCCGCAAAGATTCTACAAATCTTTCTCAGAGAGAGACCATAGTAGTTGAATATGCTAAAAATATGATTGTTTTAATGGTGTCTATGCTAAGAAGATCTTATGACATTGAGGCCAACAGACCAGCCGCTATTAGGGATATCCCTGCAGTGGTTTTTTTATTGATGTTACGCACAGTAGTGAATCCCTTAGATTATGCTTCTTATTTGGCGTTAATTTCTTACAGTAGTAAGATGGAAGACTACGGTACGGCGCTATTCTATCTAGAAGCGCTTTTGGAAAATGGCTATAAAGATTTAGACACCCTTAGCGTACTTCCCGAAACTGGTTTACTGAGAATTATGCCTGAATATCAAGCATTGTTAGAGGTCTATTTAAACAAAGGATTATATGGGATTAGAGAAGAGGATTCGTAGTATTGTTGTAGTGGTTTTTTTGTTGCATGGTTTTTTTCTGATCTCTTGTAAGCAGTCTAAGAAGTATCACGACACTGAAGTACAAACTGAAAATATAGTGGGTGAGGGGGTTTTTAATACCCAAGTAGAAAGGGATAGTATCCTTAAATCTGTTTTGGATTTTCAAAAAGAATTAAACGCTTCATTTAAGGATCCTGAGGAGTCTCCTTTGTTGGATAAGGATAAAATGACTTTTGAAGGCTTAGATTACTTTTTGCCAAATGCAGATTATGTAGTTAAGGCTAAGTTAATTAAAACCCCTAATGCGCTTCCGTTTGGTATGCCTACAACTACAGATAGAATTTCTCAAGAACGGGTGTATGGTCTATTGCAATTTAATTTAAAGGGAAAACCATTTTCGCTAGAAGTGTATCAGAGTTTGGATCTATTAGAAAAAGAAGGCTATGAGGATTATTTATTTCTCCCCTTCACAGACCTCACTAATGGCAATGACACTTATGGTGGTGGAAGGTATTTGGATTTGAGAACGGTTCAAGGAGATTCTATGTGGATAGACTTTAATAAGTCTTATAATCCTTATTGCGCATACAATAAAAAGTATTCATGTCCTGTGGTGCCTTCACGGAATCATCTTGAGATTGCTGTTCAGGCGGGTGTTAAGGCTTTTATGAAATAAAAAAACCAGTCTTTGGAGAAGACTGGTTTTTAAACTAATACTTATCCCGTAATGCTATGGGGATTTAAAAGGCATATACTGCTGCTAGTACAAAAGAAGAAAGACTCTTTTGTGGGGCAAATTTTGTGTCTAAAAAACTCTCATCAGAACCATTGTCTATTCTGATTTCTGGCTTTAAAATAAGGTTTCCTATGGACGCACTTCCTGTAAGGGTTAGGGCAAAAACGCTAGAATCTGCAACACCACTATCTGTTTGGTCTATGGCGCCATAAGCACCACTTTCTACAAAGTATTCTCCTCTTAAGCCAATGGCAAAAGTGTCTGAAGTGGTTAGTTGTGGGTATAATGCTACTCCTGAAAATCCAACGCCGTCATTGTCATAAATGGCTCCGTTAAGTCCTAAGTAAAAATTATCTGTAACAGAAAAGCCTCCCGTATAATCCAATTCATATGCACCACTATCAGTCAATAGATTAAGGAATTGCCCTTTGTAACCCAGCTGTGCTCCAAAAGCATAAATTCCTGTTGGGTTGTATTCTGTGAGATCTGTTGGGTTAAAGATTCCTAGCATGGCAGAGAAGTCTTCACTCAGTGCAAAATCTGCTTTTATTCCAGTATGGCTAAAAGGACCGTAAGAGAATAAGTATGAAGTACTGTAGTTGAAATTTGCTGCTGGAGAAATTACTTCGTAGCCTAGAAAGGTATTAAAGTTACCCATAGTAAGCGTTACTTTATCGCTCACATTCCAATACATATACAACTGGTTTACAATATTTCCGGTCGCAGAATACATAGGGGAGTTAAAAATAGCATCTGTACCTCTTGGTCCAAAGACTAAGTCTGCTACGAATCCAACTTTTTCTCCTTCGTAAGCTGTTACTACATTGGCCATACCTAGTGCGAAACCTGGTAAATTAGCAAATGAGCTTCCTGGTGCCATGGTATTTTCTCCCACATTTGGGGCGTTTAAATTGCCTCTGAAATATGCGTCTACTGTTCCGCTTATACTAAATTTTGGTGTGGCTTCTTCTTCTGTTTCTTGAGCGAAAGTGAATGTTGTTGCTGTTAATGCTGCACTTAGCATTAAAAATTTTGCGTTATTTGTAAAAGTTTTAAAAATCATGAGAATTCGGTTTTAAATGGTTTTTAACAAACGGAGCGTTCTGCAAAACGCTCCGTTGCTATTTATATTAGGTGTTGTTTAGTGTTGGTTCAATCTAAAATCTGCATAAGCGTCCATGCCATGCTCGTGAAGGTCTAAGCCCTCTAACTCTTCTTCTTTAGTCACCCTGATTCCTCCTGTTTTCTTAATACTGAAAAGGATCAAAAATGATGTAATAGTACAGAAGGTGGCTGTGGCTCCAACGCCTGCTAGTTGGTAAAGGAATTGATCCATTCCTGCTTTTGCGCCAAATACACCAACAGCAAGTGTTCCGAAAATACCACATACTAGGTGTACGGCGACTGCTCCAACAGGGTCGTCTAATTTAATTTTGTCTACAAATGCAACGGCCAAAACAATGATGGCTCCGGCCAATAATCCAATCACAACAGATTCGTTTGGAGACATTAGATCTGCTCCTGCGGTAATACCTACTAAGCCTCCTAGAATTCCGTTAAGGAACATGGTAAGGTCATAGTTTTTATATAAGATTGTGGAGAGAAGAAATGCACCTATTCCACCTGCTGCTGCGGCTAAAGATGTTGTTACAAGCACTAAAGAAGTTCCTGCTGGGTCTGCAGATAATACAGATCCGCCGTTAAATCCAAACCAACCTAACCACAAAATAAGTACTCCAGCTGCTGCTAAAGGAATATTGTGTCCTGGTATGGCTTGCGCTTTTCCACTTTCAGAAAATTTACCTATTCTAGGGCCCAAAAGGTATATGGCTATTAATGCAGCCCACCCACCAACAGAGTGTACTAATGTAGATCCTGCAAAGTCGTGAAACCCGCCATTTTCACCACCTATGGTGCTTAAAAAGCCACCACCCCATTGCCAAGATCCAACAATTGGGTATACCAGACCTACATATATTAGGGTGAAGATCATAAAGCCTCCTAATTTAATTCTTTCTGCTACTGCACCTGAAACAATCGTTGCTGCAGTTGCTGCAAACATTCCTTGGAAGAGAAATTCTGTCCAGTAGGTGTATCCGCCAGAGGCGTAATCAGGAGTTAAACCATTTTCAGGTAGTGGTATTCCAAAGCCAGCAAATCCAAGGTATCCATTGAAATCTCCTGGGTACATTAGATTAAACCCACCTATGTAATAAAGTAATAATCCAGTACAAATGATAAATACATTCTTAAATAAAATATTAATGGTGTTTTTTTGTCTGGTCAATCCTATCTCTAAAAAAGAGAATCCTAGATGCATGAAAAATACCAAAGCGGTACATACCATCATCCATACGTTGTTTGCTGTAAATATTGCTGTTTCCATCTTTATATTCTTTTTTGGTAATCTTTATTAGTTTATGCCTGCTTTTCCATTCTCTCTTGTCCTAATCCTATAGGCGTCTTGTACGTCGGAAACAAAAATCTTTCCGTCTCCTACATTTCCAGTGCTGGCTGCTTCTAGTATGGCATTTATGGTAGGCTCTAAAAATTCATCAGAAATTACTATTGAAAGAACTCTCCTTTGAATATCTGAAGTGCTGTAGCTTATCCCTCTGTAAACATGTCCTTGCTTTTCATTACCTACTCCGGTAACATCCCAGTAGCTGAAGAAGTTAACCTCTATGGCGTGAAGGGCTTTTTTGACCTCGTCAAATTTTGATTTTCTAATAATTGCTTCCACTTTTTTCATAATGGTATTGTTATTTATGTGTTAATACGAAGTAAACTTATGTTTTTAAGATTACACCCCCTAATTTTTAGGGGTATTGATTTAATTATTATTATATAAACAAAAAATACCCTTAAAAAATGAGGGTATCATTTTTAAAAAGCATTAAAATTGAGTGTATGAATGAAAAAATGGGGGGGGTGGTCAAAATAAAATAGGAGCTATTAAACTATAGGTCTTATTTGTTGTATTGGTGCTCTTAAATATAAATGGATATTTTATTAAGGTGCACTGTATTGCATATGGACGCTCTCTTAAATGAAGGAGTGTTTGTAGAATAGGAGTAGCACCCACAATAAAGAGAGTGCTATTAATTATGAAGAAAATTATTTTAATTAGAGGGCTTTTGCACTGTACAGGCCAAGTGAAATGGCTAGTATGCCTAGAATTATACTGGAAATGGTGTAGAGACTAAATTCTAGTATTTGTCCATTTTTAAGGAAAGTTTGATTTTCAAATGCAAAGGTAGAAAAGGTGGTAAACCCACCACAAAGTCCTATGGCTAAAAACGAATATAGGGGGGTACTAGCCAAAGCAGGGTTTTTATAACTTATTCCAACAATGAGACCTAAAAATAAGCAACCTATAATATTGACACTAAAGGTACCCCAGAAAAAGTGATCGCTCCAGGGATTGCCTATTTTGCTCAGCCCATATCTTAGCAGGGTGCCAAAGCCCCCGCCTATAAATAACGCAGTCATGGTTTTTAGCTGCTCCACATTTAAGACTTTAGATAGGTTTTTAAAATAAAGAGGAGTACAATAAAAAGGATAAAACCTAGGAGTAATTTTAAGACCCCTTTAAAATTTTTTTGGTGTTGGGCACGTTCTTTTTTGAAAGCCATTACAATGGCAACCACAAATGAAATGGCAAAAAGCACCGCGAACACTATTTGTCCTTTACTAAACATATTCCTATTTTTACACAAAGCTACATTAAATTACGCAAACCTTTTTGACGTTTTAATGTACATAACATAAATACTATGAAAGATAAATTAGAGGCGGTTGCAGCCTTTCATACTGCATTTAAAATAGGTTACGCTAAAAGTCCCATAGCGAATTTGGGTGAGCAGAAAAACACCCTGCGTTTTAATTTAATGGACGAGGAGAATAAAGAGTATTTGGAGGCTGCTCAAAACAATGACCTTGTGGAAGTGGCAGACGCTTTAGGAGATATGTTATACATATTATGCGGAACCATTATTGAACACGGCATGCAGGAAAAGATTGAGGCGGTATTTAATGAAATACAAAAGTCTAATATGAGTAAACTAGGGGAAGACGGTGCGCCAATTTATAGAGAAGATGGAAAAGTATTAAAAGGGCCTAATTATTTTAAGCCCAATCTCAAGGCTATCTTAGAAGAATAAAAAAAGGCTCCCTTGGGAGCCTTTCGAATTTAGTATGCTTTAACTCTCCAGCCATAAGGATCTGGAGATAAATTGTATTGAATGTCGTTGAGTGTTTTCTTAAAGAATGTGGCGTAACTGTCTTCTTGTGGCGCAATTTCATATTTTTCTCCTTTATAGCCAAAACCAGATATTGGGCTCACCACTGCAGCAGTTCCAGCACCAAACATTTCTAGTAATTGGTTGTTTTTATGAGCCTCAAGTATCTCAGCCACTTTAATAGGCCTAACTTCCAGATTAATCCCATTGTCTTTGGCCAATTGTATTAAACTCTTTCTTGTAATTCCATCTAAAATAGAATCAGACGTAGGACCTGTTATTAAGGTGTTGCCAATGCGAACAAAAATATTCATCGTTCCGGCTTCCTCTATATTTTGATGTGTATTAGCGTCTGTCCAAACTACCTGTTGGAATCCTTCTGCTTGCGCTAATCTGGTGGGATAAAAGGAGCCAGCGTAATTTCCTGCTGCCTTAGCGTATCCAAAACCACCACTTGCTGCCCTGCTAAATGTTTCTGCAATTTTAACCCTCACTTCTCCGTTGTAATAAGATTGCGCTGGAGAACAAATGACCATAAATTTATATTCTTTGGCAGGAGATGCAACGACACCGGCCTGAGAAGCAATCATAAAAGGTCTTATGTATAAAGAGTTTCCTGCACCAGATTTAATCCAGTTTTGGTCTAATTTCAACAACTTGTGAAGTCCTTCCATGAAGTACTCTTTTGTAATTGCTGGCATAGCGAGTCTTTCACAAGATTTATTAAAACGCTCAAAATTATCTTCAGGTCTGAAAAGCCATGCGTCACCGTTTTGGTCTTTGTATGCTTTCATACCCTCAAAAATAGCTTGGCCATAATGAAATACACTGGCGCTTGGCGAAATACTGATATTTTGATAGGGCTTAATTTGAGGTCTTTCCCATGCGCCATTTTTATAGTCGCAGACGAGCATGTGATCTGAGAAAATTTCTCCGAATGATAGGTTTTCAAAATCTACTTCATTAATCCTAGAAGTTTTGGCAATTTCAATGTCAAAAGAATCAGATACTGTGCTCATGTACTTAATATTTAAAAGAATAAAATTAAATAAAAATACCTTGAGCCCGTTTTAATTTTCATATTATTAGCGAAATGGTTAAAATTTGATAATCAAATGAGGATATGATATTTTTTTAACATTTACAGCTGTTGATTTGTTTGTATTTTCAGAAAAACCTCCAGTGAAAACCCACTTTAGTCTGGTTATATTCGCTTGTTTTTCCTTCTTAAACAGTAAAACTTGCCCTATCTTTATGCGGTGAAAAGAAAAGTTGTAACCACTGCAGATGGTTCAAAAACACTACAGATAGAAGATTGGCAGGAACAGTATCACTCTATGCATGGTGCTATTCAAGAGGCCTATCACGTATTTATAAAACATGGTTTATCTCTCTTTGAAAACCAGGCTATTGCCTTGCTTGAAATTGGTTTTGGTACGGGCTTAAATGCCTATATCACTTATTTAGAAGCTCAGGATAAAGGACTTACTATTGATTATTATGGGGTTGAAGCTTATCCGGTTACTTTTGATGAGGCCATTTCAATGGATTATGTAGCATCCTTAAAGGACCACAATGAAGGGCGTCAAGTATTTGAATTAATGCATGAAAGTCCATGGAACGTCCCAGTAAAAATTGCATCATTTTTTAATTTAGTGAAGCTTGAAAAAAAGTTTCAAGATATAAATGATTCTAGTCAATATGAGCTCATTTATTTTGACGCCTTTGGTTTTAGGGTGCAGCCTGAATTATGGTCAGAAGTCATTTTTTTAAAAATGTTTGAAGCACTACGTCCGGGTGGTGTCTTAGTGACCTATGCTGCCAAAGGGAGTGTAAGAAGGGCTATGATTAGCGTAGGATTTTTAGTGGAACGCCTTGAAGGTCCGCCTGGTAAGCGGGAAATGCTCAGAGCGACCAAACCCGTCATGAACAGTATCATTTAAATTTAACCCCTCCTTTTTTTAATATTGATTGCTATGAAAATATTGATTACCGGAGCCACCGGTCTAATAGGAAAAGAAATTATAAAACAATGTCATTCTCAGGGCATTTCTATTCACTTTTTAACCACCTCAAAGGACAAGTTAACCTCTAAGGAAAATGAAAAAGCTTTTCTGTGGAATCCTTCTAAAGGAGTCATAGATTTAAATGCTTTTCAAGGGGTAACCCACATTATTAATTTGGCTGGGAGCACGATTGCTCAAAGGTGGACTAAGAAAAATAAATCAGGAATTCTGCAGTCAAGATTAGATAGTATACATACGCTTAAAAAAGGAATTAAGCAATTAGATAGCCATTCTATATCCTATTTTTTAGGCGCCTCTGCGATTGGGTATTACCCCTCAAATTTCACAACAGACTACGCTTCAGATTGGTTTATAGACCAAGAAAGCGATTCTTTTCTAAGAAAGACTGTTTTGGCATGGGAAGCGGCCAATCAATCTATGGTATCTCTTGGGTTAAAACTGGGCCAGTTGAGAATAGGCTTAGTACTGGATCAGAAAGCAGGAGCCTTACCTCAATTTGTTGCCCCTATAAAAAATTTTGTAGGCGCTGCTTTTGGAAGTGGCCAGCAGTGGCAGTCTTGGATACACAAAGAAGATATAGCTCAAATGTTTGTTTTTTTATGTAAAAATGAATCAGAGGGTATTTTTAATGGTGTTGCGCCCAATCCAGTTGCCCAAAATGAATTGGTGTCTGCCATAGCCAAACGGCTCAATAGGCCTATTGTATTGCCAAATATTCCTGCTTTCGCCATCTCCTTAATGCTTGGAGAAATGGCACAACTGGTTCTAGAAAGTCAAAAAGTGCAATCTGATCAGTGGCACGATTTAGGTTTTGAATTTCATTTTCCTTCTTTAGCTCAGGCACTTAAAGATTTGCTGTAATTGAAAGTCATAAAAGGAATGACATTTTGGCATTTTTGCAGCTTTGGCAGTACTTTTGAGTAGTATTTTAGAAATATTGAATCACATGAGTAAAGAGAATATAGATGCGGCAGCATCTGAACAAACAGAAGTTCAAGACACTGAGTTTACTTCATCAGAAAATAATCAGGAATCTAACCAAGATAGTTCTAGCGAATTTAATGAAGCTGAAGAGACTGTGGAGACAAGCTTAGAGAAGTTAGAGAAAGCAGTAGCCAGTGAACAGGATAAATTTCTAAGGCTTTTTGCAGAGTTTGAAAATTATAAGAAAAGAACTTCTAAAGAGAGAATGGATCTTTTTAAAACAGCTAATCAAGAGGTTATTATCGCTATGTTACCTGTGGTCGATGACTTTGAGAGGGCTATGAAAGAATTGTCAAAAGAGCAAGACTCAGAGCTTTATAAAGGTGTCAGTCTTATTCAAAATAAATTTATTGGGGTTTTAAAGAATAAGGGTTTAGAAGAGGTGGTAGTGTCAGCTGGAGATACTTTTGATTCTGAAATGCACGATGCAATTACTCAAATACCAGCCCCGGATAAAAAAATGAAGGGTAAGGTGATTGATGTCATTGAAAAGGGTTTTCAATTAGGAGATAAAATTATTCGTCACCCAAAAGTAGTAGTGGGAAACTAATGAAGTTTTTATGAAAGAAGATTTTTACGATATATTAGGTATTTCTAAAAGCGCCACAGCTGCAGAAATTAAAAAAGCTTACAGGAAAAAAGCCATTGAGTACCACCCGGATAAAAATCCTGGCGATTCAAAAGCGGAAGAGCTTTTTAAAAAATCGGCAGAAGCTTATGAAGTTTTAAGCGATCCAAATAAAAAGGCCAAATATGATCAGTACGGTCACCAAGCATTTGAAGGTGGTTTTGGCGGTGGAGGCGGAATGAATATGGATGACATATTTAGCCAATTTGGCGATGTTTTTGGAGGAGCCTTTGGAGGCGGATTTGGTGGTTTTGGCGGTGGCGGACAACGCAGGGCTAAAGGAAGTAACCTTAGAATTAGGGTGAAGCTAAATCTCGAAGAGGTAGCACAAGGGGTAGAGAAGACTGTAAAAGTTAGAAGGAAAAAACAGGCAGAAGGAGTGACTTATAAAACTTGTTCCACATGTAATGGGCAGGGTCAGGTTACTAAAATTGCCAATACAATTTTAGGTAGAATGCAAACTGCTACTACGTGTGGAACTTGTTCTGGAGCTGGAGAGATAATGGATAAGAAACCAAATGGAGCAGATGCTCAAGGTTTAATTGTTGAAGAAGAAACGGTTTCTATTAATATACCTGCTGGTGTAACTGAAGGAGTTCAATTAAAAGTAGGAGGAAAGGGTAATGAAGCACCAGGTAAAAACTCAATAGCTGGTGATTTATTAGTGTTGATTGAAGAAATTCCTCACAATACATTAAAAAGAGAAGGTACAAATATTCATTATGATTTGTATGTTAATTTTTCAGAAGCAGTTTTAGGAACAAGTAAAGAGGTTCAGACAGTAACAGGTAAGGTTAAAATTAAAATTGAAGCAGGAACTCAGTCAGGAAAAATATTAAGATTAAAAGGAAAAGGTTTGCCTAGTATTGAAAGTTATGGTACAGGTGATTTCTTAATACATATTAATGTTTGGACACCTCAAGAATTAAATAAAGAACAAAGATTGTTCTTTGAAAAAATGTCGGATGATGAAAACTTTATACCAAGCCCAAATAAATCTGATAAATCATTTTTTGAAAAAGTAAAGGATATGTTCTCTTAAGAATATAAGATTCGTAAAAAACAATTGTTTTTTTTCTTGAAAATGTTTTTTAGTAAAAAAAAATAATATATATTTGCAGTGTTGTTGATTTATCAGCAACACTTTTTCTTTTTCATAGCAATTTTTCCCACTCAAATTTTGAGTGGGTTT
>CAKZOR010000021.1 GCA_937136755.1 uncultured Flavobacteriaceae bacterium
GACCAATTACAGTAGCATTTTCTGCCAAAAAACAATCTTTACCAAAAATTGGTGTGTGTCCATTTAAAGTCTTTACAAGGGCCATTTGAATCGTATTAGAGATCAAATATAAGGGGTTCCCCAATAAATGAGGTCATTTTTTTTTAACTATTCCTAGATTTCCTTTGTACTTTTGTGAAAAATTATTTGCCATGTCTAAAGAGTATCACATCACGATTATTCCTACTAATAATCCAAACATTATGAAGTTTGAAACCAACCATTTTATCTCTCCAGATAAAAATTATGAGTTTCAAAATATAGACCAAGCAAAAGAATCTCCATTAGCCCAACAGTTATTTCATTTGCCCTTTGTGAAAACAGTCTATGTCTCAAGTAATTTTATCGGTATTGAAAAATACGATATAGTTGGTTGGGAAGATATAAAGGACAGTCTAGCACAGCAATTGGTGGAATACTTAAATACAGGCGCTCCAGTAGTTGCCCTAGATCCAAATAAAGTGCCTCAGGCAGTGACTATTTATGCAGAAAGCACCCCAAATCCTTCTGTGATGAAGTATGTAGCCAATAAACTTATTGTTCCTGCTTTATTCGAATTCAAAAACATAGATGAAGCCAAGGATGCGCCATTGGCCAAAGAATTATTTCTCATGCCTTTTGTGAAAGAAGTTTTTATGGATCAAAACTATATTTCTGTGACCAAATACGATGTGGCAGAATGGGAAGAAATTAACCATGAACTCAGAGAGAAAATAAGAAACTTTTTAATGACAGGTCAAGAGGCTGTTGGTGCAAATACTGTTCAAAAGGAAAAAGAAAAGGCACCTACCACCCTATTACACACAGAAAATCTAGACGACACTAGCAAACAAATTGTAGACATTTTAGAGGAATATGTAAAACCTGCAGTAGCCAGTGATGGTGGGAATATCATGTTCGATTCCTATGACGAGGAAAGCAAAACAGTTAATGTGATTTTACAAGGAGCTTGTTCTGGTTGTCCTTCCAGTACTTTCACCTTAAAAAATGGCATTGAAAACATGCTCAAGAATATGATGGGAGACAAAATTGCACAGGTAATTGCCATTAATGGATAAAAAATAACCCTATGAATCAGATTGAAGAATACGTAGAAGTAAAACAATATGTAAAGTTATTGGAAGAGGCCTATGCTATGGCTTTGGAAATGCTACCCAATTTAATTAAGGCTGGGCTTATATTTTTTATTGGTCTTTGGGCTGTGCGTTTCATCAATAGAATGGTGCACCGGTTTTTTGAGAGAAAAGATTACGATTTAACCTTAGAAAGTTTTTTACAAAGCTTTATAAACATCTCCTTAAAAGGCGTTTTGTTTGTATTGGTCATTACCCAACTAGGCGTAAAATCTTCGTCATTAGTCGCGGTGGTAGGTGCTGCCGGACTCGCCGTAGGACTGGCCTTACAGGGCTCACTAGCCAATTTTGCCGGAGGAGTACTGATCTTAATTTTTAAACCCTTCAAGGTAGGCGATTGGATTGAGGCACAAGGGGTTTCTGGAACTGTAAAAGATATTTCAATTTTTACTACAAAGCTCAATACTTTTGGTAATCAGGCTGCCATTATTCCCAACGGACACCTCTCTAATCACACTATTGTCAATTACAATATTGAAGAAACCAGAAGAGATAAAATTACGGTAGGTATTTCTTACAATTCAAATATTAAGGACGCTAAAGATATTTTACTTCGTATTTGTGCTTTGCACGAGGGGATACTGAAAGATCCTGAACCTGTTGTTTATGTGGGTAATTTAGCAGACAGCGCCGTAGAATTAAGTTTGCGGTTTTGGGCCAAAAATGAAGACTTTTGGGACGCACATTTCCATGTAATGGAAACTTTAAAAATTGAATTTGACGCCGCTGGAATTGAAATTCCGTTCCCTCAAAGAGTCATTCACACCGTCGAAAACAAATAATTAACCTGATTACTGCTTTTTCTTTGGAATAGGCCCCATAAAATCTTTGAGATAGTAGGGTTCAAAATAAGCCACGTCTTCAAAGTCTTTAGCCACATATTTTTGAAAAGAAAGGCCAGCCATTTCTTTAGCAGAAGGAAGTGTATCTAATACAGAAATATTGGACTGATGGTGCACTTCAAAAGCTTTTTGAGCACCGCTTCCAATGAAATATACTTTGCTGTAGGAAGCTATCCATTCAGAAAGGGAATTTTCCTCTAAAATTTTTGCCTCGGTGGGGTGTAATTCCTCCCCCTTATGATCGTATGCACTTATATAAACTTCCATTCTTCTGGCATCTAACATGGGAAGAACAACTTCTCCAGCTTTGGGCTGGCATTGAAGCGATAAACTTTTTAGGGTAGGTATAGCTATTAAAGGGATATTTAAAGCATAACAAAGGCCCTTTGCTGCGGAAACACCAATACGAAGTCCCGTGTAAGATCCTGGGCCTTTACTCACCGCTATGGCCTTTATATCTGAAAGACTTATAGCTGCCTCTAGAAGTACTTCTTGAATAAATACATGTAATTGCTCCGCATGAGAGTAATTTAGTTCAGCAATCTCTTTAAAAGCAACCACCAACCCCTCTTGTGCTATAGACACAGAGCAATTGGTGGTTGCTGTTTCAATATTTAGGATCATTCCCTAGCTTTTAATTCATGGCCAAAGGTATTCCAAAATAAAATTCTAAAACCTTCAATCTAAAAATATAATTGTATTTAGCTGAAATAAGGCTTGCTCTGGCATTGTCTACTCGAGACTGCGCCTGACTAAAGTTAAAAGCATCTAACAATCCCACCTCAAAGCGTTCTTTGTTATACTGAAAAGCAAGTTCTCTTGCTGCCAATGTTTTTTGAGCTGCCTCCAAAGTTTTAAGGGTTCCATTGACATCTGCATAAGCTTGATTAATATTAGACTCTAAGGTTAATTTATCTTGCGCAAACTGCAGTTCTGACTTCATAAGATTTATCTTAGAACGCTTTACATTGTTTCTTACTGAAAAACCATTAAATACTGGAACATTGATAGAAGCACCAAATGAAATACCATCATTGATCCATAACTGGTCTTTAAAGGCTACTAAATTTCCCGTAATTGGGTTAAAGTTTTGATCAGAGTATCTGGTATTGTAATTAAAGAAACCATTGATGGTTGGGTATCTGGCTCCCTTAGAAATTTGTAAGTCCTTATTGGCAATCTCCACATTGGTCCTGGAGAGCTTAATGTCATTTCTAAAAGTCAGGGCCTTATCAAATATCTCTTTGGGAGATTTATCAAGTACACTACTATTGGGTATTAGATATTCTTCTTCAGCAATATCAAAATTCTCATAATCTGTTATTTGTAATAATTGCGCTAAAGCGATTCTAGCAATAATAACATTGTTTTGAGCACTGACCAACTGCTGCTCTTGAGCTGCCACTGTCGCTTCAATTTCCAGAACATCTCCTTCTGGTACTACACCAGAAGCACTCAATTCCTTTGTGCGTTCTAAGTCTTTCATGGAAACTTCTAATTGTGCTTGTGCTACTTTAGTAGATTCTTTTCCAGACAACACTTGTAAATAAGAATTGGCAACGGCAAGACGAATATCATCTTTTAAATCCTCCAATCTATACTCACTCGCCAAACTAGACAGTTTTGCCCTATTGAGCCTGTGAATGTTTCTTAAACCATCAAAAAGGGTGATACCTGAGCCAATATTTCCTGAAGTAGAGAAAATAGTACTCGTCACAAGGGTATTGGTGGTTGGGTCTAGTGCAAGTCCTGTGTTTCCTGAACTACTCACGGAAGAATTAAAACTTGGCAACATAGCACCTATGGCGTCTGAATTCGCTATCAGTGCATTTTCATAGTCTAATTCAAACTGTGCAATACTCAGATTATTTTCCTCTGCATACAACACACATTCCTCTAGTGTCCAAGTCTTTTTTTGTGCTGTCCCTAAGGCAGATACAAGACCTAATGCAATTAATGCTATTTTTAATTTCATACTATATTATTTTACAAGAAGGAAACCCTTCTATTGATCATTACGCTTCCTCTTCTTCGTCATCACCTTTTTTAATAGGCTCTGTTTTATTCCAAATTTTAATATTATCCTCTTCAGTAACACCAGAGAGTACCTCAACATTAATCCCATCTGAAATACCAATTTCCACGTCCCTTCTCTCGAACTCTTGTTCTCCAACAGAAACCTCAACAAAAGGCTTATCTGTATCCCTGTCGAACTGCAATAAGGCCTCAGACATCACTAAAATATCTTCTTTGCGCTCCAATATTAGAGACGCATTTGCACTGTAACCTGCTCTGATTAAAAAATCATCTTCTACTTTTACATCTCCTTCAATCTTAAATTGAACAGTCCCTGCCTCTTCTACTCCTTTTGGAGCGATAAATTTAAGACTGGCGTCAAAGGTTTTATCTTCTATGGCTCCTAAACTAATTTCTAATGGCATTCCAACAGATAACTTTCCCACTTCTCCTTCATCTACTTTACCTTCAAAAATCATAATGCTTAAATCTGCAACAGTAGCAATGGTCGTCCCGTCGTTAAAACCACCAGGCTGTATTACCTGGTCTCCCTCTTTAACTGGAATCTCTAGTATAGTTCCTGAAACAGTAGCCCTTACATTTGTATTGGCAGTAGCAGAACCTCCTGCAGATCCCAATTTGATAATTTCATAATCTGCTTTGGCATTTTCCAATTCAAGAGTGGCTTGATCCATTCTCAACTTCTGAGTATTGAACTCCTGAGAAGAGATCACCCCTTTTTCAAATAATTCCTTATTCCTATTAAACTCAATAGTAGTATTGTCTAAAGAAATCTTTGAATTCTTAACACGCCCCTGTGCAGAATTTAACGATTGTTCATTGGGAACTACTTTTACTTTTGCAATAAGATCTCCTGCTCTTACCTGAGCACCCTCTTCTAAGTAAATCACATCAATAATCCCAGAAATCTGTGGCTTTATAGCCACTTCATCCTCAGGAACTACTTTACCTGTAGCTACGGTCTTTTTTTCAATGCTTGAAATGAAAGCAGTAGTTGTATCATAAGTAATAGAAGACTTGCTGTTAGATTTTACAAAAAAAGCAGCTGCCCAAAGTGCCCCTAAACACAAGGCTCCAATTAATCCGTATTTTAAAAATTTATTCATCTTGTTGTATTTAATTTTTATCTGGTTTATGTTTATTTATTCTTCACGTAGTGCGTCTATAGGCTTAATACTTACAGCCCTTTGGGCTGGAATTAAACCTATGAGTGTCCCTAGTACAATCATGAGCCCCATAGCACCTAATACATAGGGTATGGGCACTGTTGGATTGGCATATGGGAAGTCTCCATCTTTGGTTAAAATATTTACTATATTCAGTACAAAAGCCCCTAATATAATTCCAAGTACTCCAGCAATCGTTGTTAAAAAGACCGACTCTAAAATAATTTGAGACTTTACCTCTTTAGGTGTTGCTCCTAAAGCCCTTCTAACCCCCAACTCCTTGGTACGCTCTTTAACGGCAATTAACAAGATATTTCCAATACCAATTACCCCGGCAAGAATAGTGGCAATTCCTACTACTAAAGATAGAAAGGTCATTCCCTTGGCAAATCCCATGATTTTATTGAAAACTTCTCCTAAGTTGAATGCGCCAAATGCCCTTTCGTCCTTAGGATCTACATTGTGAATATTCTTTAGTGTACCCTTGACATCTTTCTCTACTTGAACCACATCTGCGTCGTCATATGCAGCGATGGTTAACCAGCCAACATTATCTGCTGTATTGTATAGCTTTCTAAAAGTAGAAAAGGGAATAAACACATCACTGTCACTTTCAAAGCCTCCTCCAGGGGTGTATTTATGCACACCCACTACTTGAAAGTAAATATTATCTAACCTAATATAAGCGCCTATTGGATTCTCTCCTTCTTCAAACAATTCTTTTTCTGTACGTTCTCCAATCACACAAACTTTTCTATTTTGGGCAATATCTTCATCGTTTATAAAACGTCCACCGTCATAGATTTTTTTAGTGGCAATCTTAGTGTAAATTGGAAAGTCTCCGTAAATAGCATAATCCCCCGATTTTAAGCCCCTCACCACCTTTGCAGGAGCGTCTCCAAAGACCCCTTTAGCGTTTCTAGGTGCAATGTATTGGATCTCTGGTATTCTATTCTGAAGCACAGTTACATCCTGTATCTTTAACTGCAAACGCCTGCCTGTTTTATAACCGGCATAAGGCATTGAAGTGCTTTGAGCCCAAGTAAACATTGAGTTCATTGCAACAGTTTCAAAAGCACGTTCAAAACCATTGTCCAATCCCTTTGCAGCACCTGCCATGGCGATATAAACAAAAATCCCCCACAGCACGCCAATCACAGTGATGATTGTCCTAGTCTTGTTCTTTTTAATAGAACCAAAAATCTCTTGCCAGGTATTTAAATCAAATATAAATCTCATACTACTCGTCTCTTAAGGCTACAATTGGTTTAATATCTGCAGCGCGTTTGGCAGGAATATAACCTGCAATTCCTCCAAAAATAATTAACATAATGGTAGAAGCTATGGCAATTCCCATATCTATATATGGATCGGTAATAAAATAATCTTTGAGGGTGTCTCCCAATCCTGTGAGAATACCAACGCCAATCATCATTCCAATAAAACCTGAAATAGTGGTAATAAAAATAGACTCTAACAAAATCGTTCCTATCACAGATTTTGGCGTAGCGCCCAATGCTTTTCTAATCCCTATTTCCTTAGTGCGTTCTTTCACAACAAACACCATAATATTACTAATTCCAATAATCCCTGCTATAAGCGTTCCAACACAGAAAAAAGAAATAATGATCTGAAGCACTCCTGCAAATTGCTGGTTTTGTTTCAATTGGTCTGTAACATTTCTAATGTACATTCCATTAGGGTCTTTTGGACTGATGTATTTTTTCTCTCTAAAATAGGTGCTTAGGCTTTTTTCTAGAGCCATAGCACCTTCGTAGCCTATGGCTGGTTTAAAACCAACAATAATTTGATCTACCTTGTCAGTGGCTTTATCTAAACGCTGTCTTGTCGTGTATGACATATAAATAATTCGTTCTTCTCTGTCGCCACCGTCGTCCTGAAAAACACCTACAACCCTGTAAGAACTGCCGCCTAAGTCAATAAATTCACCCAGTGCTGGTTTACCCTGAAAAAGGTCTTTCTTTACCAAACGACCAATGACAATATTTTTAGTTTTATTGTCAATATCGGATTGATTAATAAAACGCCCTTCCATTAGAATCACTTTTTCCGCTTCTTGGATAGATGGGGCTGCTGCTCTAATCGAATAATTATCAGATTCTTCTCCGTATTTAGCCAATGCACCTCTACTTATTTGAGGGGTTACATAATCTAAAAACATGGCGAAATTTTCTTTAATGTCTTTTAAATCTGAATTATCAAACTCAATGCGCCTATTGGCTTTATAGCCTAAATAGGGCTCTGATGTTCTTCCTGGAAACAAGTAGAGCACATTGGTTGCGTCATTGCCAAAAAACTCATTAAAAGTATTCTTTAACCCATTTCCAAAACCGTACAGTACCACGAATATTAAAATACCCAATGCTACTGTAAACCCAGACAAGAAGGTTCTTAATTTGTTCTTCTGAATGGTTTCAAAAATCTCTTTCCAATTGTCTCTATTAAACATACTGAGCCGCCCTTACTTGCTTAACCTTTTTGTCTTCTACAATTACACCGTCTTTTAAATGCACAATACGCTTGCACATATCTGCAATATCTGGTTCATGTGTCACTACTAAAATGGTATTTCCAGCATCATTAATTTTCTGTATGAGGTCCATTACTTCGTAAGAAGTTTTTGAATCCAATGCACCAGTGGGCTCATCTGCCAATAATACTTTTGGCTCTGCAGCCATAGCTCTTGCAATAGCTACACGTTGTTTTTGACCTCCTGAAAGCTCACTAGGCAAATGAGTGGCCCATTCTTTAAGACCCACTTGCTCTAAATATTTAATGGCCTTTTCTTGACGCTCTTTTCTGGGCATTCTCTGATAATAAAGCGGCAAGGCTACATTTTCTGCAGCACTCTTATAATTAATCAAGTTAAACGATTGAAAAATAAATCCTAAAAACTTATTCCTGTATTGCGCGGCCTTTGTTTCATTTAAATTCTTAATGGGAACACCGTCCAACACATAACTTCCTTCGTTGGCTTCATCTAACATTCCAAGAATGTTTAATAAAGTAGATTTTCCAGAACCTGAAGAACCCATAATTGCCACTAACTCACCTGCTTCTACAGAGAAGTTAATTCCTTTTAATACATGAAGGCTATTGCTTCCCATTTGGTAAGACTTGTGAAGGTCTTTTATTTCAATCATTGCCATGCTTTATATCCGTTTTATTGGTTCAATCTAATACATTATTACACTGTCTTGACTCTTAGACCCTTAAATAGATGTAATGTTACACCCGAAAGTCTAAATATTATGTTAAAATTATTCTGAAGCATTAACTGCTTTTAACGCATTCCAAACTTTTAGCTTGTCTGTTATTTGCAAGCCCTCTTTTACTTCTACAAAGATACCATCACTTACACCCAAAACAATTTCTTTCTTTTCAAAAGTTTGAGAAGCCACTTCTACTTCAACAAATGGGGCATTAGATTCTGGATCAAATTGTAAAAGCGATTCTTTAATAGCAAGTACTTCAGTGGCTTTTTCAAGAATAATAGCAGCATTTGCACTCAAACCTGCTCTAATAAAGTCTCCTTTTTTCAAAGTGATTTTACCTTCTATCTCAAATTGAATAGCCCCATTTTCTTTTTTACCCTTAGGCGCAATATAATCCAACTGTCCCTCAAACAATTGATCTTCCAAAGCCCCTACGGTAATTTCCAATGGCAAGCCCTCTGAAATTTTACCAACTTCAGACTCATCAATCTTCCCTTCGAAAATCATCTGATTCACATCTGCAATAGCGGCAATAGTGGTACCTTCATTAAAGGTGTTGCTCTCTATAACTTGGTTACCCACTTCAACAGGCACTTCTAAAATCATTCCGCTCACAGTAGCCTTAATTAGTGTATTTGCTGCGTCTCCTAACTCTTTAGTCGTTCCAGTTCTTATAATGTCATACCTCTTTTGAGCTGCAGACAGGCTCTGTTTTGCTTGCTTAAAAGAAATTTCAGCCACTTGCAATTCTGCCGCAGAGATCACCTTTTTGTCAAATAAGGTCTCTTGTCTCTCAAAGTTACGCATCTGATCACTTACATTAATTTGAGCCTGAGCTACGTTGTTTTTTGCGTCGTTTAAGGCAGATATATTAGGGACTACTTTAATTTTGGCAATTAAATCTCCCCTACTAACTAAGTCTCCACCTTTAACATAGACCACTTCAATAACTCCAGAGATATTTGGCTTAATAAGCACCTCTTCTAAAGGCAATATGCTTCCTGTTGCAATGGTCTTTTTAACAATGGTTTCCATTGTTGGATTTGCTGTCTCAAATTGTTCAGGAGTTTCAGCATTTTTTTGATACAAATAAAACAAGGAGGCGCCAAAAGACACTACAATAAGTGTTAATATTAAAATTGTGGTTGTTTTTTTCATGGGATAATTTTTAACGATATGCTTTAATTAGTTTTTTAACAGCCTTATTTGTCATACTCCTAAGACCTTATATTTTATTACTTTATATTTTATGGCATCTTTATTACAGCACTTTTCGGTGCGTTTCTGGCTTAAAAACTCCATTTAACCTTGTGCTTATTCTGTTCTTAAAGCCTCAATTGGTTTCACTTTTATGGCACTTCTCGCAGGAATAAAACCAGCCAAAAGGCCTGAAAAAATTAAAATACCCAATGCTCCAATAACTACCCCTACATTAACTGAAGGTGCCATGAACATATCTACGGGTCCAGTGAGGGTCAAAACATAATTGATTCCAAATATAAACAGCGCACCAACTGATATTCCTCCCATACCCGAAAGAATAGTTAAAAAAATAGATTCCATCATAATTTGAAGCTTTATAGAAAATGGAGATTCACCTAGAGCGCGTCTAATACCTATCTCTTTGGTGCGCTCTTTAACTACTATAAGCATAATGTTACTCACCCCAATAACACCAGATATAAGTACTAAAAGACCCACAAAAAAAGCAATAAAGCGCATGGCTCCGAAAAGACTTTCTACCCTACTATACTCCTCAAATAAATCAAAGTGACCAATAGCCCTCTTATCGTCTGGAGCAATCCTGTGTTGTTTTTTTAAAAGTTCAAAGATCGATTCTTTTATCTTTGTAATTGGAGTGCCATCATGAGCGGTAACCGCCATCCACCCCACTTTATTACCCCTATTAAATGCCTTTGAAAAACTACTAAAAGGGACAAATATTTCTTTTTGAGCATTTTGATTTCCTCCACCACCCTCCTTATTATAAACACCAATGACTTTAAAATTAACCCCTTGTACAGTAATGAAACTTCCTATTACAGTCTCATCTGCTTCAAATAAGTCTTGAACCACTCCAATCCCTATGACAGCAACTTTACGACTATTATCAACATCTAATTGATTTATAAATCTACCTTGGGTAATACCTAAAGGGTCTTGTCGAATGATTTCAGGGTAATCTCCATAAATATTATAAGCGCCTTTTTTGACTCCTTTAGTTACATTTGGTGTGTCGCTCCCTATTTGATTTCGAGGAGACACAAACCTTAAATTAGGGATTTGTGCCCACATACTTTCTACATCTTCAGTAGTATAACTAAAGCGCCTTCCAATGGGCAATCCCATATAAGGCTTGGTAGTACTTCTGGTCCACACAAACATGGTGTTGGTAGCTATATCTCCAAAATCTGCTTTAACACCATTTTCTAGGCCTTTGCCAGCTGCTAATAAAATGATCAAAATAAGTATTCCCCAAAAGACACCAAAGGCGGTAAGAAGGGTTCTAAACCAATTTGTGGTCAGCACCTCAATAATCTCTTTCCAACGGTCTATTCTAAACATTATTGATCTCTTAAAGCTTCTATGGTATGAACATTGGCTGCTTTCCAAGCAGGAATAAAACCGGCAATAGCTCCGGAAACTATTAAGAGGGTTACAGTAGCTAAAGCAATATTAAAATTCACTGCTGGATTTAAAATATAATCAACCTCAATGTAGGGGCCAAAAATCTCCAAAAGTCCCATGCCAAAAATAAGTCCCCCAAAACCAGAAACAGCTGTTACAAAAACAGCCTCATGAACAATCATACCTACTATAGACCAGGGCTTAGCTCCCAATGCTTTTCTAATGCCTATCTCTTTTGTGCGTTCTTTAACCACAATAAGCATAATATTGCTCACCCCTACTACCCCAGCAATAATAGTACATATACCTACAAACCAAAAAAAGAATGCGATATTAT
>CAKZOR010000022.1 GCA_937136755.1 uncultured Flavobacteriaceae bacterium
CAAGTGCTTCATTAAAGTTGCCTAAAAAGATCAATACATCACCTAAAGCAATGTAAATTTCTAAGTCGTCCGTTTTTAATGATAAACATTTTTTAAAACCAATAGCAGCTTCTTCAAACAGGTCTAACTTTAAAGAGATTTCTGCATAACGCATCCAATACAACACATTATTTTCTTCTATACTCAAAGCCTTGTTTATGTAGTAAGATGCTTTTTGATAGTTTTCTTGTGCAAAGTATAAATTAGCCAATAACGCCCATCCTTTATCTAGTAATGGATCTTCATGAACTGCTTTTTTATAATGAGCTATGGCTTCATCAAACTTCTTTAAGTGCTCATAACACTCCCCCATTCTAGCGTAAACAAACGCCGTAGGGTCATCCAACTCTAACGTTATGGTATAATTGTCTATGGCTTCTTGATATCGATGCAATTCCTCTAAAGTCTTGGCTTTTTCTAAGTAACCTCCAATAAAAAAATCGTCAATTAAAACAGCGTAATCAAATGCTGTTAAAGCTTCTTCAAATTGATTCATCCCAAAAAACTGTCGTCCTAATTGATGCCAAGCTACTTCGCAGTATGGATTTACATCCAAATAACTATTCAAAAAACGTATTGCTGCTTCATGTTGGTTATTCATATCAAAACAGTAAATCATATTGTATAGAGATGCGTAATCTTCGTGATCTACCGCTATACATTTTGCAAACTCCAAGCGTGCATTATCAAAATCGTCTAAATATAAATACTCCATACCAATGCAAGACCAAATATCTGCTTTATCATCAGTTAGGGTTAAGGCTTTTTTATAATCTAGGATTGCCCCTTTATGATCTCCTTTTTTGGAACAGATATTTCCTTTTTGAATAAAAACCTCATCGTTATTTGGTGCTATTTTTTCAATTTTTCTAAGCAACAACAATGCTTTCTCCAATTCATTGTCGAAAATAAGCAATTCTACTTGCATTAATTTTAAATCTACTGAAGTAGGGTGTTGTTCTAAACCAAGGTGAACTGCTTTTTTTGCTAGAGCATGTTTACCGACGTCTAAATAATGGATGATGATTTCTTCAAACTCCGCCAAATCGAAGAAGAAGACACTATTTGTTTTTAGCATGGATTCAAACTTTAATAAAGACATCCTTTATGTGTTTTGAATTAGATATATTAAAATTAGCAGAACTGAGGCTGTTTTTGACAAATGGAGACAATTCTTTTCAACAATTTAATTAACAAAGCCTTATTTTGAAAGGATTTTAGTAATAAAAAGTGTTTTATTTTGCTCGTAAATTTATTTACGTTAATTTTGAGTTTCAATAACTACCCCCTAATACGGTAGGTTTCTTATGAGCGCAAAAGCACTACTTAACGCCAAGGATATTGAAATTATTTTGCATCGATTGGCTTGTCAACTAATCGAAAACCACGATGATTTTTCCAATACCGTTTTCATTGGTTTACAACCTAGAGGCGCCTATTTGGCCAATAGACTATTGCAACTTTTAGAAAAGGAATACAACGCAAAAGACCTGCAACTTGGCTTACTAGACATTACTTTTTACAGAGATGATTTTAGAAGAAGAGACGAACCCCTTACCGCCACTAAGACAGAAATTGATTTTTTAATAGAAGATAAAAAGGTAGTTATTATTGACGATGTTTTGTATTCTGGAAGAAGCGTAAGCGCTGCATTAACAGCCATGCAATCTTTTGGCAGACCCAAAAACATAGAATTACTAGTACTTATAGACAGAAGATTTAGCAGACATTTACCAATACAGCCAAATTATAAAGGCAGACAAGTAGATGCGATCAATAAAGAAAAAGTATTGGTTACCTGGACAGAAACACACAACGAAGACGCAGTTTATATAGAACAGAAATAATATATGGATCAATTAAGTGTACAACATTTATTAGGCATCAAATATCTGAATACTAACGATATTGATCTTATTTTTAAAACCGCAGATCACTTTAAAGAAGTCATAAACAGACCTATTAAAAAAGTACCCTCTTTACGAGATATTACAATTGCGAATTTATTTTTTGAAAACAGCACGCGTACTAAATTAAGTTTTGAACTTGCAGAAAAACGACTTTCTGCAGACGTCATCAATTTCTCTGCAGGACAATCTTCTGTAAAGAAAGGAGAAACTTTAATAGACACCGTAAACAATATTCTATCTATGAAAGTAGATATGGTGGTTATGCGCCACCCCAATCCAGGTGCAGGTGTCTTACTTTCTAAGCATATTAATGCCGCTATTATTAATGCAGGCGACGGAGCTCACGAGCACCCTACACAGGCACTTCTAGATTCTTACTCTATTAGAGAACGATTAGGAGATGTAGCCGGTAAAAAAGTAGTTATTGTTGGAGATATTCTTCACTCAAGAGTCGCATTGTCTAATATTTACGCCCTAAAACTCCAGGGGGCAGAGGTGATGGTTTGTGGCCCAAAAACGCTAATTCCAAAACATATAGCGTCTTTAGGAGTCACCGTAGAGACAGACCTGAGAAAAGCACTCAACTGGTGTGACGTAGCCAATATGCTTCGGGTTCAAAACGAGCGTATGGATATTAGCTATTTTCCAAGTACCAGAGAATACACCCAATTGTATGGAGTAAACATGGATCTCTTAAACAGTTTAGACAAAGAGATAGTGATCATGCACCCTGGTCCTATTAACAGAGGTGTAGAGATTACCTCAGAAGTAGCAGATTCCAATCAGTCTATTATTTTAAATCAAGTAGAAAACGGAGTAGCCATTCGCATGGCAGTCATTTATTTATTGGCTTCCAAAATAAAATAAACCCATGGTCCAACTCATTGACCAAACCGCCATTTTTTCTCAAGGAAATACTGAGATTGATGCTTTTATGGAGGCTTTAGAGCCTCTTTTAAAAGCACATCTATCCTATCATATTATTATAGCCCTCTCTGAGAAGACCCCCAAAGAATCTATTGATATTTCACGATTTTCCCATTGGGCTAATACTTATAAAAAGGCGGCTAAATCTTTTGTACTGGTAACTAATGCCATTGGTTATGAAGACGCTCCAGAAAACCTGCCTGTCGTGCCTAGCCTTCAAGAAGCTAAAGATGTGATAGAGATGGAAGAGATAGAAAGGGATCTCGGATTTTGAAAGTCACTATCTTAGGCTGTTACGCCGCTACACCACGTACATTAACAAACCCTACTTCTCAGGTTCTTGAAATTAAAAACCACTTGTTTCTAATTGATTGTGGGGAAGGTACTCAGGTGCAACTCAGAAAACAAAAAGTACGTTTCTCTAAGATCAATCATATTTTTATCTCACATTTACACGGAGATCATTTCTTTGGATTGCCGGGATTGGTGGCAACATTTAGGTTATTAGGAAGGGTGAACCCTCTTCATATTTACGGTCCAAAAGGCATTAAAGAGGCAGTTACTTTACTATTGAAACTGGGCGATTCTTGGACCAATTACCCCCTTCATTTTCATGAACTTGAATCTAAAGAACCCCTAGCGATTTTTGAAGACCATAAAGTAACTGTTACCACTATACCTCTAGACCACAGGGTGTATACCAATGGATTTTTATTTCAAGAGAAAGTAGGACCCCGAAAACTAGAGGTGCAAGCAGTGCAAGCTCATGGGATAGACTCTTGTTACTATCAGAATATAAAAGACGGAAAAGATGCCCCTAATTCATCGGGTAAACTGATTCCAAACGCTCAATTGAGCAGTGACCCAAAGGCCGTAAAAAGTTATGCTTTTTGTAGTGACACCGCTTATTTCCCTGAGATAATCCCACAGATTAAAGGCGTTACTGCCCTGTATCACGAGAGCACATTTTTGGAAACAGAAGCAGATTTAGCCACCAAAACAAAGCATTCTACTGCTCAGCAGGCTGCAAAAATAGCCACTGCTGCTAGTGTGGGAACCCTAATCTTAGGGCATTACTCTACCCGTTACGATGGTTTAGAGCCTTTTAAAGAAGAGGCTGAAGTCCATTTTAAACCGGTTCTTTTAGCAGACGACGGAAGGGCGTTTGAGTTTTAGAAATCGTTCCATTTCCCTATCTTTGAATTAAAATTTTGGCATGGAAAAAGATTTAGGGAATTACAGAAAGTCTTACGAAAAGGAAGCTTTAGAGGAGTCTAAGATTTCAGGCAATCCCATACAACAGTTTCAAACTTGGTTTTATGAGGTAGAGGCTTCTGAAACCGTAGATGAGGCCAATGCGATGAGTATTTCTTCTATAGGTTTGGATGGTTTTCCTAAAACCCGTGTAGTGCTTTTAAAAAAGTATTACGAAGAGGGCTTTGTTTTCTACACCAATTATGATTCTGAAAAGGGTAGGGCTATTGCCGCCCATCCAGAGGTTTGTTTGTCTTTTTTTTGGCCCAGTATGGAACGTCAAGTAATTATTAAAGGGCTTGCAGAGAAGCTGCCAGCAGCTGTTTCAGACAATTATTTTGACTCTAGACCCTTGGGCTCTCGTTTGGGGGCTATGGTGTCTCCTCAAAGTCAGGTGATTGATTCAAGAGCGGTGCTAGAAGATTCATTAAAGTCCTTAGAGGCACAAGCTGTAGAGGACCAAGTTAAAAGACCCGAACATTGGGGAGGGTATTTGGTGCGTCCTAAAAGCATTGAGTTTTGGCAGGGGAGACCCAATAGGCTTCACGACAGAATAAGATATTCTTTAGAAGAAGACTTAAATTGGAAGGTGGAACGCTTGGCACCATAATTCCATAAAAAATGCACTTACTTACATTAATTTAACCCGTTACTATAGAAAGTATATTACTTTTGTACTTTAGTTGTTTAAGGGAATAGATATGACAAAAAACCAATACATCAATAGGGAAATAAGCTGGTTGCGCTTTAATGAACGTGTGTTACAAGAAAGTGCAGACCCCCAAGTACCTCTTATTGAAAGGTTTCGTTTTTTGGGTATTTTCTCGAACAACTTAGATGAGTTTTTTAAGGTGCGCTATGCTACAGTAAAAAGGGTAGTAGACGCAGGCGCAAAGCTAAAAGGGGTGCTTGGAGATGAAAAGCCCAAAGCCCTTTTAGATGAGATTACTAAAATTGTGATTGCTCAGCAGAAAAAATCATTGGAGATTCTCAAGAATATAGAAGATGAGTTAGAGACTAAGAACATCTTTTTGATCAATGAGAAAGAACTCTCAGCAGATCAGAAAATCTTTGTATCTGATTATTTTAACCAGCATGTGAGTCCGGTGCTCATGACCATCATATTAAACGACTTGGCTGCTTTTCCAACCCTTAAGGATACTGCAGCGTATTTGGCTGTTAAGATGACTATGACGGATGAGGATCAAAAGCCTAAGACTTTAGTGCCGCTGAGAAGAAAGAAAGACAATCGATATGCGATTATAGAGATTCCTAAGAGTATAGATCGCTTTGTAGTGTTGCCCAATGAAGGGGAGAAGCAGTATATTATTATGTTAGACGACATTATTCGCTTTAACTTAGATAAGGTGTTTAGTATGTTTTCCTATACTAAGATTTCTGCCCATATGATTAAGATCACTAGAGATGCGGAGTTGGATATGGACAACGATCTTTCTAAAAGTTTTATTGAAAAAATTTATGAGAGCGTAGAAGAGCGTAAAATAAGTGATCCAGTTAGGTTTGTGTACGATATGAATATCGAAAAAGACACTTTGAAATTCCTAAAGGATAAAATGAAAATAGAAGACACAGATTCTGTGATTCCTGGAGGTAGGTACCACAACAGAAGGGATTATATGAGTTTTCCTAGTCTTGGAAGAACCGATCTTCAATACTCTAAAACAGCACCGCTTCCTGTTAAAGGGGTGCCATCAGAGGGAAGCTTGTTGGATCATATTGCTAAAAAAGATTTCTTGCAATACACGCCTTACCACACCTTCTCATATATTACTAGATTTTTAAAAGAAGCGGCCTTAGATCCTAAAGTGAAAACGATTAAAATCACGGTGTACAGATTGGCTAACAATTCTCAAGTAGCTGCTTCACTGATTAATGCGGTAAAAAACGGCAAGCAAGTAACGGTTCAAATAGAACTTCAGGCGAGGTTTGACGAGCATGCAAATATTGAATATGCAGAGCAGTTACAGGCAGAGGGCGTGAAGTTAATATTTGGAGTGAGAGGTCTTAAAGTGCACTCTAAAATATGTTTAATTGAAAGAGAAGAGTCCGGAACTTTAAAACGTTATGGTTTTGTGAGTACGGGGAACTTTAACGAATCTACCGCAAGGATTTACACAGATTATACTTTATTTACCGCTCATGAACCAATTTTAAAAGAATTAGATAAAGTATTTGACTTCTTTGAAACCACTTATAAAATTCATAAATACAAGCATTTAATTGTTTCTCCACATTACACTAAAAACGTGTTTAAAAAACTGATTGATCAGGAAATTAAAAATGCCAAAGCAGGTAAAGAAGCTTGTATTAAAATTAAAATGAACAGTTTTACTTCCTATAAAATGGTAGACAAATTGTATGAAGCTTCTAATGCAGGAGTGAAAATTCAATTGATTATAAGAGGCATTTGTTGTTTGGTACCCGGTGTGCCAGGAATGAGTGAAAATATTGAGGTGATTAGTGTCATTGATAAATTTTTGGAGCACACCAGATTATTTATTTTTGGAAATGACGGAGATCCTAAAATATATATTTCTTCTGCAGATTGGATGACTAGAAACTTGGATTACAGGGTAGAGGTGGGCTGTCCTATTTATGATGCAGATCTAAAAAATGAGTTAATAGACACTTTTAATATGGCTTGGCAGGACAATACCAAATCTAGGTGGCTTACAGACCAACAAGAGAGTCCTTATAGAACCATAGAGGGCCCTACATTTCGTTCTCAATTTGACATGTATGATTATTACAAAGAAAAATTAGAGGCTTAATGGCCTCCATTAATTTTTAACCGTGAATGAGTTGTTGGTTGCCTAAGTCCTTCATGATTTGGGCTTCAAAAACTAATAGAGATTCCCATTTTTCGTCTACTTCTTTTCTGTCTCCATATTGTCTCGCAAATTTTAGAAACATGGTGTAATGACCTGCCTCGCTGATCATGAGTTTTTTATAAAATTCTCTGAGATCTGCATCTTCTAGTTCTTCAGAGAGTAATCTAAAGCGTTCGCAGCTTCTGGCTTCAATGAGTGCGGCTATGAGCAACCTGTGTACTAACTGAGTGGTTCTACTTCCTCCTTTAGGGAAAAAACTAAGAAGTGCAATGACATAGTCATCTTTGCGATCCCTTCCCAGGGTTTGACCCCTGGCTATGATGAGGTCATGGACCATTTTAAAATGCCCCATTTCTTCTCGCACCAGTGCAGTCATTTCATTGACCAGCTCGGTGTATTCAGGAAAGCCCACAATTAGTGATATAGCGGTACTCGCTGCCTTTTGCTCGCAGAAAGCATGATCGGTCAAAATGTCGTCTATATTTTTTTCTACGATATTGACCCATCGAGGGTCTGTGGGTAATTTTAATCCAAGCATGTTATTGTAGGTCTAAGTCAAAACTTTGTCTAAGAACATCTACCGCAGGGTTTTTGCTCCTAATTTTTTCGTATTTCTCTTCTGGTGTAAAAGCGTATTTGGTGTCCATAGTTTCTAAAACGGACACTTTTAAAGTAATACTGTGATTGTTTAATTTGGCTTTTAAATAATCTAAAACGCCTGATTGGGCTCTTTCAACCTCTTTTTTCATGGTGTCATTAGGTAGTGTAATGCCAATCACAAAATGATCCAAAAGTTTTGGCTGGTCTGCATTTAAATTAGAAGCGATTATTTTTTGCCCTTCTTGTTCTATTTTCTCTACATAATCGTTCCAGTGTTTTTGTAAGACTTCTTCGGTAAAAGGGTCTTCTATGATGGGGCTGTCTACTTGAACTTTATTTTTTAAGGCTTTTTCGTGTGCTTTTTTTGCCTTTAAGCTCGCAATAGACAAGCCTGAAACGCCTTCTTTTTTCTCTAAATTTAGTATGGGTGTAGAAGGGGATTCAACTGGAACAGGCACATCTACTGGAATAGGCTTCGCAATGGGTAATTCATCTATTGTAGGATTAGATGTGGTTTCCACAACCACTTCTTCTACTATAGGAGCAGATGCTGTTTCCTCAATCACGTCATTTATTATAGGAGCAGATGTGGTTTTTATCTCCAGCGCATCAGACGATGTGTTTGTTGTTGGTTCCTGTATAACTTTTTTAGGGGTATGTTCTTTAAATTCGGTGGTAGGTATTATAGGGCTATCACTTACCTCAGTCCAGTCACGATTTTTTTTTTCACCGCCAGAAAGTATAGAAGCTATTTTCATAATAGAAAGCTCTACTAGTAAGCGTTGGTTTTTGGCATTTTTAAATTGAAGATCACAGTGATTGGCTATATCTATAGCACCCAATAAAAAATTAGGGGGTGTTTGTTTTGCCTGTGCCTCATAACGTTGTTTGGTTTCTTCACCAACTTCCATGAGAGAAATAGTTGCAGGAAACTGGGCCAACATTAGGTCTCTAAGGTGGGAAGCCAATCCCTGGATAAAATGGTGTCCGTCAAAACCAAGCGACAAACAGTCATTAAAAAGCAATAAACTACTGGGAATATCTCCTGCCAACATGAACTCTGTTGCGGTAAAGTAAGTGTCGTAATCTAAGATATTTAGATTCTCGCTCACTGCTTGTCTGGAGAGATCCTTCCCTGTATAACTGACAATCCTATCAAATATAGACAGGGCGTCTCTCAATGCTCCATCTGCTTTTTGAGCAATTAAATGTAAAGCATCTGGATGAGCAGTAATACCTTGGTCAGCAGCAATTTTACCCAAGTGCAATGCCATATCTGTCACCGCGATTCTCTTGAAATCATAAATCTGACATCTAGATAATATAGTGGGAATAATTTTGTGCTTTTCAGTAGTGGCTAAAATAAAAATAGCATGCTTGGGTGGTTCTTCTAAAGTCTTTAAAAAAGCATTAAAAGCTGCTGTAGAAAGCATGTGCACCTCGTCTATGATATAGACCTTATAAGCTCCTTTTTGTGGGGGAATACGTACCTGATCTACTAGGTTTCTAATGTCGTCTACAGAGTTATTAGAAGCAGCGTCAAGTTCAAAAATATTAAAAGCGTAATCTTCCTCGGTAGAAGTCCCTAATTCCTTTTCATTGATCTTCTTAGCTAAAATCCTGGCGCAGCTGGTTTTACCTACACCTCTGGGCCCACAAAACAATAGTGCCTGAGCCAAATGATTGTTTGCAATAGACTTTTCTAAGGTATTGGTAATGGCAGATTGCCCTACCACATCGTCAAAATTAAGTGGTCGGTATTTTCTGGCAGAAACAAGGAAAGGTTCCAATAGGATGTCTTTTTAATGGTACCTTACAAATATAAAAATAGTAAGGCTTTGTAAGGGATTTGCAATGAGATATTATGCTACTTTTATTAACAAATAGAAAGCATTTCTATCTCAGTTCTCCCTATATTTGCATCCAAGCAGGCTGCCTTATCGCTGGTGGTTTATCCACCAGAGGAAAGTCCGGACACCCTATTGCAGCATAGCGGGTAACGCCCGTCCGTTGAGAAACGAGGACAAGTGCAACAGAAAGCAGGTACAGGTAATGCTGTAGTGAAACCAGGTAAACTCTATGCGGTGCAACGCCATGTAAACTGACGTTTGAGGGCGGCAAGTTCGAGTCAGAGGGTAGGCGGTTCGAGCCTTGGAGTAATTCAAGGCCTAGATAAATGATAAGGGCGTTTTAACGTTACAGAATCCGGCTTATGGCCTGCTTTTTTTATTTTTCAAAAAAGCTAAACACACTAGATCCATACCTTCTAGCTTCCCTAAAGTTAGGAGTCTCAGAGAGATCCATATGTTTTTCATGTTCAATGACTAGTACACCCCCTTCTAAGATTAATTCTTTCTCAAAAACCAATTTGGTAATTTGTTGAAATTCCTCCAAAGGCAAAGCATATGGAGGGTCTGCGAAAATAATATCGAATTTTTTAGGGGTTTTCTGGAGGTAGGTGTAAACATCACTTTTAATCACCTCAATAGGCATCTCTAGTTTTTCTGCTACCTCAGTAATAAACTGAGTGCATCCTGCGTGAATTTCCACTGCAGTAATCGCATTAACACCCCTTGAAGCAAATTCATAAGAAATATTTCCACTACCGGAAAATAGGTCCAAAACACTAACTTCATCCAAATAATACTGGTTGTTAATAATGTTAAACAATGCTTCCTTAGCCATGTCTGTCGTAGGTCTAATAGGAAGTTGTTTGGGCGCTGAAATTTTTCGCCCCTTGTGTTGACCTGAAATAATTCGCATGATTAAGCGTTTAAGATGATTCTATCAAAGTGATAGTCCAATAAATGAGCTGGTATTTTCTGAGTAAAACTCGGCCTGTAAATACTACAATGATTAAGGTATTGTAATGCTTTTTTATAATAGGGTTCCGCTTCTGTGGTTTCCCCGTAAAAAAGCATATGAACTTCTTTAGGATCTAAATCTAATTGCTCTAAACTAAATAGAATGTAATAGAGCAGGTCTTCTGTGCTCCCAATGTGAAAACTATTAAAGAATTGTAGTTTTTTGTTTTTAATGACAGTTAGATTCAAAGTGCCTTGATCTATATGGGCATAACACGCTTTTTCTGAAGCATCGTGCTCAATACTCAGTAACTCCTCTAAATGCAAGGCAACGTGATGTTTGAAGTCAAAAGGACCAAAACAATCAAAAATATAATTGTTCGCTGCAGTAAATGGGACATATACTACAAGCATGTCTTTATGGGGAATGGTGTCATAAGCCAATTCATCATGGGGCAACAGTTGTGCATTAAACTTTACGTAATCGTTTAATTTAGACGCATCGAATAAAGCCTGGGGCACAATATTGAACAATGCATTGCTGTGTATGACTACTACAGACTCATAGGTTCTGGTTGGAACATGATGAGATTCTAAAAATTGCTGCAAGGCCCCTTTTAACTCATTCTCAGAGAGTGGTGCAGAAAAACGCATGCGTTGTACCTCAACGAGCTCCTGACTTACTTTGTCTGTAATACAAAAAGAAAGTCCATTCAAACTCAATTGAATGGACAGTCTAGTATTTTGATATGAACGATCTTCCTTGTTCAAATGATCTCTAGTTTTGTTTTTTCTTATCGTAAATAGGGGGCCAGTTTCCACTGGTACTCACATCTACTAAAGAACCTACTACAATCTGAGATCCATTCACTTCATCTACACTCACCTGAGCATTTTCTACAGCTAATAAATCTGGATCTTGATCGTATAGTATGGTCTTTTTGTCTACGGAAATTTTAAAAACAGGTACCCTGTAGTCATTCTTGCGAATCACTTTTGCCTCCATTTTAAATTTTTCTCCGTTGGCAGCATAAGGCACATTCATCATGTTCTTGTAGCGCAAATCATTTTTAAACAAAGAATCTTTTACAGAAACAAACCCAAGAGTATCAATGATTTTAACCTCTCTGAGCATGTCAATTCTATATACTTTGTCAAACTCATAGAAAGAAGAATCTCTTTGTTGTGTAATGATATATTGAGAACTATCAACAAATTGAATTAAAGCATTAAAATCTGCAGCGTATTCTCCTTTAACTGTTTTGTGTGCTTCTTGAGCATTACGAATGTCTTTCATGACATTAATTACTGCTGTAAAACGCTCTTGCTTTACTTTTTTAAATTCAATAGGGGCGTTTACAGAAAGGTATATCATGTATGCAAATACAATCGAAAGAACCCAAAGTACAAGTTTTAATACAGTCTTCATTATAATAGTCTTATTTAAAATTTAGTGGTTTAACAAATCTACAATTTTTTTTTAATCGCAAAAGTATTTGCCCTTAATTTTACGCATTATCTTTGGGGCTATGACAACTGCTTCCCCCATAGATTTTTACAAAAAACTCAAGACCTCTTTCCCCCATGACCCTACCCTCACCCAAGAGCGTGCCCTCGAAGCTTTTGCACAATTTGTGTGTAGTGACAACAAAGAAGAGCTCCTGTTATTAAAAGGATATGCTGGGACAGGGAAAACTACCTTGATAGGAACCCTGGTCAATCAGTTGTGGCAAATTAAGTACAAGTCAGTACTCATGGCCCCAACAGGAAGGGCTGCTAAAGTAATGGCAGGCTATGCCAAAACAGAAGCGTTTACCATTCACAGGAAAATATATTTCCCTAAAAAAGCCGCTGGGGGAGGCATTCAATTTACCAAAGCACCCAATAAGCACCGTCATACTATTTTTATTGTAGATGAGGCTTCAATGATCCCAGATACTCCAGAAGGAGGGAAAAACAGCACTTCCTTATTAGACGATCTCATTACCTATGTATACTCAGGACACAAATGTAAATTAGTATTGGTGGGAGATGTGGCTCAATTGCCTCCAGTGCACCTTTCTCTGAGCCCAGCCTTAAATGAAGAGACCCTTCAATTTAATTACAGTAAAACAGTTCCTCTAATCACTTTAAATGAGGTAGTAAGACAGGCAGCAGATTCAGGTATCTTATTTAATGCCACTTTACTAAGAGACCAACTAGAGAGCGATTTTTTTCAGACTTTTAAGTTCTCACTAGATCATTATAAAGATATAGTAAGGCTTATAGATGGGCATGAAATTCAAGAAGCGATAGAAGACGCTTATGCTACTGGCGGCAAGGAGGAAACCGCATTTATAGTCCGTTCCAACAAGCGGGCCAATCAATACAATGAGAGCATAAGAAATAGGATTCTTTTTTTAGAACACGAATTGGCGACAGGAGATTATATGATGGTGGTTAAAAACAATTATTTTTGGCTAGACACTACCTCAGAGGCAGGCTTTATTGCCAATGGCGACATCATTGAGGTACTGGAGATTTTTGCTATAAAAGAACTGTACGGATTCAGGTTTGCAGAGGTAAAGGTGAGAATGGTAGATTATCCCCATCAAAAGCCTTTTGAAACTACCCTATTATTAGACACCATAGCTGCAGAATCTCCTTCCTTATCTTATGAAGACGGGAACAAGCTATACCAGGCTGTTTCCGAAGATTACGCCAGTGAAAAATCTAATTACAAGCGTTTTTTAGGTATTAAAAACAACAAGTACTTTAACGCACTTCAAGTAAAATTCTCTTATGCAATAACCTGTCACAAGTCTCAAGGAGGGCAATGGGACACTGTTTTTGTAGAGCAGCCCTATTTGCCCAATGGAATAGACAAAGAGTATTTGCGTTGGCTGTATACCGCCATTACTAGGGCCAAGAAAAAATTATACCTCATAGGATTTAAGGGAGATTTTTTTGAAGAAAACTAATAAGACCCCTTATATTTGAATCATAATCCATATATATGAAGGCAATTGCCATGATACCGGCCCGTTATGCGGCCTCTAGATTTCCAGCCAAACTCTTGCAGGATTTGGGCGGTAAATCTGTCATTCAAAGAACTTACGAAGCCACTTTAGCCAGCGGATTATTTAGTGAAGTATACGTAGTCACAGACCACCAGACCATATTTGATTCAATACAAGAAATGGGTGGAACGCCTGTAATGAGTCAGGGTGAATTTGAATGTGGCTCTGACAGAATTGCCGCAGCAGCGGCAGGACTAACAGCAGATGTGATTGTCAATGTTCAGGGTGATGAACCCTTTATAGATACAGAAAGTTTAAGGGATTTATTGGCGGTTTTCACCGCCGATGCCCAAAAGAAAATATCCTTAGCCTCCCTCATGTACCCCATTTCCGAGCAAGAGGAAATAGACAACCCAAACGCTGTAAAGGTTCTAGTGAATTTAAAGGATCAAGCCTTGTACTTCTCAAGAGCTCCCATACCGTATCCAAGAGAAAGCTCTAGTATTCAATACTACAGACATAAAGGGGTGTATGCCTTTAGAAAAGAAGCCTTAGAAGCTTTTCCAAAAATGCTTATGGGACCTTTGGAAAAAGCAGAGAAAATAGAGGCGATTAGATATTTAGAACACGGACACACCATTCAAATGGTGCGAACATCCCATAGGGGTATTGGAATAGACGTACCAGAAGATTTAGAAAAAGCAAGGAGTGCATGGAAGTAGATTACAGCGAAATAAAAGTAATAGGGTTTGACGCAGACGACACCCTTTGGGTAAATGAAACTTATTTTAGAGATACAGAGGCCAAATTTGCTCAAATGCTCTCTAAATATGAAACCCCTAATGCAGTAGATCAGGAACTCTTTAAAATGGAAATGAAAAACCTGCCTATTTACGGATACGGCATTAAAGGGTTTATGCTTTCTATGGTGGAATCTGCTATTGAACTCTCTGGTGGTCGTGTGAACCCTGAAGAAATAAATCAAATAATACGCTGGGGAAAAGAAATGTTAGACCACCCCGTAGAAT
>CAKZOR010000023.1 GCA_937136755.1 uncultured Flavobacteriaceae bacterium
CTATTGGATCTTTCTGAAAAATCTGCCCCGTTTCTTTGAGGATCATTTTTTCCGTAGTCTACCCTAGAAAGGTCCATGTTCTCATACCTTACTCCAGGGGTAAGGGTAAGGTTTTTATAGGTGTATTTATAAGACGCATAGGCAGCAAAAGCATTGGCGTCACTGATTCTATTTGCGTCTGTACCTCGTGCACCGGTATTGTTTAATACCATTGCACCACTTTCCATACTATAGTCATTGAGCCATTGAAACCTGTCCTCCTGATCCTCATGGAGTCTTGCACCAATTTCCAGATCGTGGTATGCTTGTTCTCCATCCCAATGAATGTCTAATTTTGTTTGAACACCCCTAGATAAAAAAGACCTGTTATTTGCTTTTACAAATAAATCAGCTTCTCTAGAATCTTCACTTCCCGTAATTCTATCGAAAGCCTCTGGATATTGAGCGGGATTAGTTAGAATGTCCGTTAGAGACATTTTTTGATCATCAATCTCAAGGTAGTCTAATTTATACCAATTTCTGGCAAACTCATTTTGGTATGCGGTGGTAGTCAGGGATAGATAATCAGAAAATTTGAGGGTATGGGTAAGCATATATTGCCTGTGTAGGGTATTCATTTGATCTTTTTCAGATGCGGCATAACGCTGGAAAGCGTCTGTAGAAAAATCATCCTCAGTGAGTCCGAGATAAGTTTCATTAGAAGTTTCATCTGAATACTGGTATTTAAATTCAAGCGATTGCGGCACCCCTAATAGCAGGTCACTGTATTTTATTTTCCCTACAAAATCTTGTTTGTCAAAGCCTGTATTACCCCCATTTGGAAGTGTTTTGAAACCATCTGAATCATACCTAGTATAGTCTGCTAAATAACCCCATTTACCTTTAGTTGCCCCATGGCTTAGGTTAAATAGCTTAGAATTAAATGCACCGTATTGTGCTAATAGCTGGGTATTACTCTCTTGAGGGATAATTTTTGACACCAGATTTATAGCCCCACCTGTCGTATATGGACCGTATTGTATTTGACTGCTTCCTTTAAGTATTTCCACTGCTTGCATTCTAGCGATGGTAGGGAAATAATATGCAGCAGACGCACTATAAGGTGCTGGTGCTATTAAGACACCATCTTCCATCAAGGTGATTTTAGCAGATCTTTCAGGAGAGGTTCCCCTCAAACTAATATTGGGTCTAAGTCCCATGCCGTCTTCTTCATAAATAGAAACACCAGGGACAGATCTAAGTGCCCTGTTAATATCGGTAACATTAAACTTTTGTAGTTCAAGTTGATCCATATAGTACGCAGCACCAGTTCTGTTTTTTGCCCTGAATTTACTGCCAAATAATTGGTGTGCAGACACTACTACTTCAGAAAGTATCTGTGTACTATCTTTTTTTGTAGCTTCTTTTTCCTGCCCTAAGGAGTAGTTAAAAAAGAGTAAAGTGATTAAAAGTGGAAGTAATTTACGCATGCGTTCTTATTTAGACTTATTAAAAATAACAGTGCAAATATATTACTGAAATTTAAATCCACAAAGCTTATTTAGAATAAATAAAAATAATTTTTAGCTATTTTTTTTTGATTTTGTTCATTTTCCATGCCGTTATATATTTCATTTTTTATAACTGATTTATTATTAGCTATTTAAATCTCAATAAACCGCTGTTATTTTCGAATAAATACGGTATATTTGCACGCAATTAAACTTTAATTGCCATGCAAGCACATCTTGACAAAATTGTAGGAGAAGGTCTCACTTATGACGACGTACTCTTAATTCCAGCCTTTTCAGAAGTACTTCCAAGAGAAGTAAACATTCAAGCCAAGTTCACCAGAAACATTACGATCAATGTTCCTATTGTATCTGCTGCTATGGACACTGTAACCGAATCTCGTATGGCTATAGCCATGGCTCGAGAAGGAGGGATAGGGGTGCTTCATAAAAATATGTCTATTGACGAACAGGCTTTAAAGGTTAGAAAAGTAAAGCGTGCAGAAAGTGGAATGATTATAGATCCTGTTACTTTGCCATTAACAGCCACGGTAAAGGATGCTAAGGAAAATATGAGAGAGTTTAGTATTGGTGGGATTCCAATAGTAGACAACGATCATAAGCTCTTAGGTATTGTGACCAATAGGGACTTGCGTTTTGAAAAAAACAATGCAAGGCCTATTTCAGAGGTCATGACCTCTGGTAATTTAGTGACTGTAGCAGAAGGTACTTCATTGGCTCAAGCAGAAGATATTTTACAGCAAAATAAAATTGAAAAATTACCGGTAGTTAATAAGGACAATAAACTAGTCGGGCTAATCACATTCCGAGACATCACAAAGCTTACACAAAAGCCTATAGCCAATAAAGACTCCTATGGTAGACTTAGAGTCGCAGCAGCACTAGGGGTTACTGCAGACGCGGTAGATCGTGCAGCAGCACTGGTTAGCGCCGGAGTAGACGCAGTTGTCATAGATACGGCTCATGGGCACACTCAAGGCGTGGTCAATGTGCTTAAGGCGGTAAAAGCGTCTTTCCCAGACTTGGAAGTTATTGTGGGTAATATAGCTACTGGAGAAGCGGCTAAGTTTTTAGTTGCCGCTGGCGCAGACGCTGTTAAAGTTGGCATAGGTCCAGGATCTATTTGTACTACCAGGGTGGTTGCAGGAGTTGGTTTTCCTCAATTCTCAGCAGTTTTGGAAGTAGCTGCCGCCATAAAAGGCAGTGGTGTACCCGTAATTGCAGATGGTGGGATTAGATATACAGGAGATATTCCAAAGGCAATAGCTGCTGGTGCAGACACCGTGATGTTAGGCTCTCTTTTGGCTGGTACCAAAGAGTCTCCCGGAGAAACAATCATTTATGAGGGCAGAAAATTTAAGTCTTACCGTGGAATGGGTTCTGTAGAAGCCATGAAACAAGGAAGTAAAGATAGGTATTTCCAAGATGTAGAAGACGACATTAAAAAACTCGTACCCGAGGGTATTGTAGGAAGAGTCCCCTATAAGGGGGAGCTATTTGAGAGCATCCACCAATTTATTGGTGGCTTAAGAGCAGGAATGGGGTATTGTGGTGCCAAGGATATTGAAACCCTTAAAACACACGCTAAATTTGTAAAAATTACCGCTAGTGGGATTAACGAAAGCCACCCTCATGATGTGACCATTACCAAAGAGTCGCCTAATTACAGCAGGTAGGTTTTGAGATATTGAATAAAAAAAAGCGCCTTTCCGGCGCTTTTTTTTATTTGGAATAGTCTTCCCAAGTGGTGGTTTTATAAATGTCATCACCGAAATAAGTGGCTATTTTTAAGAAGGGCTCAGGGGTGAGATAACCCGGCACGGGGCTGAGCATATTCATGTTTTCATCCAAATACACTACGGTGGGGTAACTCAATTGTCCTTGAAGTAGGTTAGCAGCCAGTTCATGGTAGCCATTTCTTCCTGAGGGCACAAAAGAAAAAGTCTGTGATTTAAATACAATAGGTTCTTTTCCTTCTCCATCTAGTTTTACCATATAAAAGTGCTGTTTCATATAGGCAGCTACTTCTGGATTCTGAAAGGTATTTTTATCCATTTTTTTACACCACCCACACCAATCAGTATAAACATCAATGAAAATTTTTTTTGAATTGCCTTCTTGCGCCTGAAGTTCAACGGCTTGTTCGAAGCTCAACCAATGAATTGAATTGTTTTCTTGGGAAAATACAGTCTGCAAACTTCCTATGAGAAGTAGGAGGTATATTGTTTTGTTTAAAAAGTTACTTGAACAATTACGCATGATTAAAAATAGCTATTATTCAGATATAATTCACTTAAAAACAACCAAAGACTCTAATTGAAACGAAAAAAGTAAAAAAAACGCTATTAATTAGACTGCAATACTGGATTAGCCTTTGGTGTAAATAAGTCTTTTACGTCTACTTGGTTTCTTAAAATATCTTCCATGGTTTCAGCCGATCTAATTAGAATGGCTTCACCGTTGTACCACAACACTTCTGCAGGTCTAAATCTAGAGTTATAGTTGCTCGCCATGGTAAAACAATAGGCGCCTGCATTTTTAAAACAAAGAATATCTCCTTCTGTAATTTCTGCTATTTTACGATTTGTAGCGAAAGTATCTGTTTCACAGATATACCCTACTACAGAATAGAAACGCTCTCTACCGTTTGGATTCGATATATTACTTATGCCATGTGTAGATCCATAGAGCATTGGTCTGATTAGGTGGTTAAAACCACTGTCAATACTGGCAAATACTGTAGAGGTAGTTTGCTTCACTACATTTACCTTTGCCAAGAAAGAACCTGCTTCACTGACAAGAAATTTGCCTGGTTCAAAAGCCAGGGTGAGTGGCTTGCCGTATTGCTTACAAAAATCATTAAATCTTTTAGAAAGCTTTTCTCCTAATTCTTCAATATTTGTTTCAATATCACCTTCTTTATAAGGTACTTTAAAGCCGCTACCAAAATCAATAAAGTCTAGATTCTTAAAGTTTTTCGCTGTTTCAAATAAAATTTCCGAAGCGTATAAAAATACCTCAATATCTAAAATATCACTCCCCGTATGCATGTGAATACCATTGATATTCATTTTTGTAAGAGTGGTTATTCTGAGGATATGCGGTATTTGGTGAATACTAATTCCAAATTTTGAATCGATATGTCCTACCGATATATTGGCATTTCCTCCTGCCATTACATGTGGGTTAATACGAATACACACAGGAATTTCTGGATGTTTGTTTCCAAACTGTTCCAAAAGTGAAAGATTGTCTATATTAATTTTAACGCCCAGAGCCGCAGCAGTTTCTAGTTCTTCTAGAGAAACACCATTAGGGGTAAAAATAATGTCAGAAGGTTTAAAACCTGCTTGTAATCCCAATTGAACTTCTTGAATAGAAACAGTATCTAAACCACTTCCCAGACTGTTCATAAGTCTTAGGATGCTAATATTAGATAAGGCTTTGGCTGCATAATTTAATTTCAATTTTGAAACACCATTAAACGCAGTAGTTAGTCTATTATACTGACTTTTAATTTTTTCTGCGTCATAAACATATACAGGAGCGCCAAATTCTTTTGCAACACCTAATAAATCTTCTTGAGTCATACGGGATATTTTACCCAAATGTAGTTATTAGCCCTAATATGCACAATATTTAAGGGTCAAAAATAGCATTTTAAAACATATTGTTATATTTGTAACAATTTGTCGATTAAGATTTTCTAATTTATTGCATTCTCATGTATCAATAATTAGGCGCTTTGGTGGTTGTTTGCTATTTTTGTACTCGAATTTTAATAGAACACTATGAACCTTCACGAATATCAAGGAAAAGAGATTTTAGCCAGTTTTGGCGTTCGCATCCAACGTGGGATGGTGGCCCAAAACCCAGAAGAAGCAGTAGCAGCTGCTAAGCAACTTACAGAAGAAACCGGCACTAGCTGGTATGTAGTTAAAGCGCAAGTGCACGCAGGTGGACGTGGAAAAGGTGGCGGTGTTAAATTGGCCAAAAACCTAGAGGAGGTTGCTTCTATTTCTAATGACATTATTGGAATGGATCTAGTAACACCACAGACTTCTGCCGCTGGAAAAAGAGTACACCAGGTATTGGTTGCTGAAGACGTTTACTATCCAGGAGAAAGTGAGACCTCTGAATTTTATATGTCTGTTTTATTGGACAGGGCTTCAGGGAGAAATATGATCATGTATTCTACAGAAGGTGGAATGGACATAGAAGAAGTTGCAGAAAGTACTCCTCATTTAATCTTCACAGAAACCATAAACCCAGCAGTGGGTATTATGCCATTTCAAGCTAGAAAAATTGCTTTTAATCTAGGCCTTTCAGGAACTGCATTTAAAGAAATGACAAAGTTTGTCATGTCTTTATACAAAGCTTACGAGGAATCAGATGCAAGTTTGTTTGAAATAAACCCAGTTTTAAAAACATCCGATGACAAGATACTAGCGGTTGACGCTAAAGTTTCTATAGATGACAATGCATTATACAGAAGAAAGGCATATGCAGACATGAGAGACCTTAGAGAAGAAAACGCTATAGAAGTAGAAGCCAATGCGGTAGGTTTAAACTATGTAGATTTAGATGGAAATGTAGGGTGTATGGTAAATGGAGCTGGACTTGCGATGGCTACCATGGACCTAATAAAAATGGCCGGAGGAGAACCAGCTAACTTTTTAGATGTTGGGGGTACTGCAGATGCTAAGCGTGTGGAAGAGGCTTTTAGAATTATCTTAAAAGATCCAAACGTGAAGGCTATCTTGATTAATATCTTTGGTGGTATTGTTCGTTGTGATAGAGTAGCACAAGGTGTTGTTGACGCTTATAAGAACATGGGAGACGCTATAAAAGTGCCTATCATCGTTCGCTTGCAAGGAACCAATGCTGAATTGGCTAAAGAAATTTTAGACAACTCTGGATTAGCGGTTAAATCTGCTGTTCAATTCCAAGAGGCTGCAGATAAAGTAAAAGAAGTCTTGGCTTAAAAAGCCGGTTTCTTTCATATAAAAAAAAATCCTAAGTGTTTACTCAGGATTTTTTTTTGTTTTTATAGGCTACAAAGCTTAAGTCTGGAGGTCCTTTAGGTCCTTTTTTGAATGGCTTTTTTGGTCCAGTATCTGATTTTTGTTGCGTAGCAGCATTACCCATTTTGGCTTTGGCCATAACAGGCTTATGCAATAAAGCGTCAGCTGGTTTTTTAGGAGCTTCCTTGGTTCCTCTTGTATAAATGATTAAACCATTTAAAAAATTTCTTAAGATCTGATCGCCGCACTCCATGTATTTAGGGTGGTCTTCACTTCTAAAAAAAGCTCCTAATTCACTGGTGCTGATTTTGAAGTCTACCAAACTCATGATGGCTTCAATGTCGGTATCCCTGAGCATGAGTGCTACCCTTAATTTTTTTAAAATATCGTTATTAGTCATAAAATTGATCTTAAATGGATCTTTAAAATAAGGCTTCAAAGATCTTACAAAGGTAGGTAATATATTAGGACCCTTCTATACTCGTATTTAGAATAGACATACAGGTCATAATGCCTTCGAAATAATTTCCAATTCTAATATTTTCATTGGGACTGTGAATGTTGTTATCTGGATTGGGAATTCTAATTGACACTGCAGGAATATCAAGGGTACTTATAAATGGCGCAATGGGTTGTGACCCTCCTGTGGTACGCATAAGTATAAATTCATCACCAAAAACTTTTTTCATGGCGCTAGACAGCAATGTTGCTATAGGCCCATCCATAGGTGTTCTAAATGGCTTTGATCCGAGTTTGTATGTAAAATTAGCCAATTTAGGGTACAGGGCTCTTTGCTGGTCAGTGGGTAAGCTATCTATTAAGTAATAGCCTTCTTCTTCAATGCGCTTCTTTAGTGATTCCATTAGGGTTTTTCCATCTGATTCTGGAACAAGTCTCATGTCTATTTCTACAATCACCTCGGAGGGGATGATGGTTCTCACTTGTGACCCCACCCATGCCGCTTTTATACCTCTTATATTGAGACTCGGATATTGAAGGGCTTCCTGGTACCCGTTCCCAATAGCATCTCGTTTGGAAATTCCCAGCCTTTTATTGGTCACTATTTCGTTTTCTTCTATAGCATTTAGATATGCTTGGTCTTTTGAAGAGATTTTTACGCCCTCATAAAATCCTTCTAGAGTTACTTTTCCCGTGGCATCTTTTAATTGGCCTATTACTTTTGCAGCTTCGAATACCGGATTTGGGGCATAATTTCCGTATTGTCCACTGTGCAGAGGTACTTTTGGCCCAAAAACCCGCCATGTAGCGGTCGCTATTCCTCGGGCGCCAAAAGTGAGTGTGGGTTTATTGGATAAGTGTCTTGCACCATCCATAATAAATAAATAATCTGCCTTTATCTGGTCTTTATTATTGACGACCATTTTGGGAAGGGTCGGAGATCCCACTTCTTCTTGAAAGTCTAACAGCACCTTAATATTGTATTTTAGGGCAATGCTTTTGTCTTTAAGTATTTGAAATGCACTGATTAAAGCCATTGCAGGGCCTTTGGAATCAGAGGCTGATCTAGCAAATATATAACTGTCTTTGTCCCACTTTTTTTCTGTCCAATCCAATTGTTCCCATTCCCCTTTTTCGTTTTTTACCTTCAAGGCAGCTCGGTAAGGATTTTCCTGATCCCACTGTGATGGGTCTACTGGTTGTCCGTCTATCTGAAGATAGAAGAGTACTGTAGGTAAATTTGAGCTTATATTTTTCTCTGCCAAAAGAACAGGAACACCTTGTGAAATTATTTCTCTAACGGTAAATCCTAAATCTTTGAAAGTACTTTTAGACCAATTGAGGTTGTTTTGAATTTGAATTGAATCTAGTCCATTGTTTGGAATGGATAAAAATTCACGGAGATTTTGAATTGCTTTAGGACTATAATCTGTGGTCCATTGTTCAATCTTTTTTTTAGAAATATCCTGAGCATTACAAAAGGTGGAAGCTATTATAGATAAAAAAAGCAGCTTAATTTTCATGGACACGATATTTTGGATTTAAATTAAGATAATCAAGTAGGAAATTGTGACCGAACTTAATTATAAATGTAATAAATCTCTACTATTATTTTGCTGCTCCAGCCAACTGCAAGGTTTTAATTTCATCCCGGAGTCTCGCGGCTTCTAAGAAGTCTAAGTTTTTAGCCGCTTTTTCCATGGTCTTACGCTTTTCTACAATCATTTTAGCACGCTCCTCAGGAGTTAAGTAATTGGGATCTGGCTCTTGGGCCCTATGACTGGCTTTTTCAAAGTGGTAGGCAGAAACAGAGTTTTTGGTCAGCACATTGTCCAAGCTTTTGTTTAAGGCTTTTGGTACGGTATTGTGTGCTTTATTATAGGCGATTTGTTTTTCCCTTCGATAGTTGGTTTCATCGATGGTTTTCTGCATGCTCTTGGTCACTTTGTCTGCATACATAATGGCTTTTCCATTTACATTTCTCGCAGCTCTACCCACCGTTTGCGTCAGGGAGCGGGCATTTCTTAAAAAACCTTCCTTATCTGCGTCAATAATGGCTACTAAAGAGACTTCTGGAAGGTCTAGACCCTCGCGAAGTAAATTCACCCCGATGAGTACATCAAAAATGCCTTTTCTGAGATCCTGCATAATCTCTACTCTTTCCAAGGTGTCTACATCTGAATGAATATAGCGGCACCTCACTTGAATTTTAGTGAGATACTTGGCCAACTCCTCTGCCATTCTTTTGGTGAGCGTGGTCACCAATGTGCGTTCATCTATAGCAACCCTATCTTGAATTTCAGCTACCAAATCATCAATTTGATTCGTAGAGGGCCTCACTTCAATCACAGGGTCTAATAATCCAGTGGGCCGTATAATTTGCTCTACCACCACGCCCTGCGATTGTTCTAATTCATAGTCTGCAGGAGTAGCACTTACATAAAGGGTTTGGGGGGTGAGCATTTCAAATTCTTCGAACTTTAAGGGTCTATTGTCCATGGCAGCCGGAAGCCTAAAACCGTAGGTCACTAAATTTTCCTTTCTAGACCTATCTCCACCAAACATAGCATGCACCTGTGGAATGGTGACATGGCTTTCATCTACCACCAACAAAAAGTTTTTAGGGAAGTAATCTAGAAGGCAGAACGGTCTGGTGCCGGGTGCCCGACCATCTAAATACCTGGAGTAATTTTCAATACCCGAACAGTAACCCAGTTCTCTAATCATTTCCAAGTCAAAAGTGGTTCTTTCTTCCAATCGTTTTGCCTCTAAATGTTTTCCCTCTGTTTTAAAAAAGGCCACTTGTTTAACCATGTCTTCTTGAATACTATGAATGGCATTCTGAAGAATATCGGGCGAGCTTACAAACATATTAGCTGGGAAAATACGCAAGCTTTCAAAAGTTTCTAAGGTTTTATTGTGTAAAGGGTCAAATGACTCAATCTCCTCAATTTCATCTCCAAAAAAATGGACCCTGATCGCGTGATCTGTATAACTTGGAAATACATCTACCACATCTCCTTTAACCCTAAAGCTTCCGTTGACAAAGTCTGCAGTGGTCCTGGCATATAATGCCTGAACCAATTGTTTTAAAAATGCGGTTCTAGAAATCACTTGATCTCGAGCTATTTGAACCACATTTTTTTCAAATTCCACCGGGTTTCCCATACCGTAGAGGCAAGAGACAGAAGCGATTACCAAAACATCTTGTCTGCCAGAGAGCAGTGAAGAAGTAGTGCTTAATCGGAGCTTTTCAATATCTTCATTGATCGATAAATCTTTTTCAATATAGGTGCCTGAAGTAGGAATGTACGCCTCTGGCTGATAATAATCGTAGTAGGAAACAAAATACTCTACCGCATTATTTGGAAAGAACTGCTTGAATTCAGAGTATAATTGTGCCGCAAGTGTCTTGTTGTGTGCAAGTATTAAAGTAGGTTTTTGAACTTCTTGGATCACATTGGCTACCGTAAAAGTCTTACCAGAACCGGTTACTCCAACGAGTGTTTGCGCAGGCGCATGCTCCAGAACACCATCTACAATTTGCGCAATGGCCTGTGGTTGGTCACCAGTTGGTTTAAAGGGAGATTCCAAAGAAAACTTCATACCCAAAGGTACAAAAGCACGCTAATAAATACTACAAATCTCTCTTCTTTAGAATAGCATAAGATCCCCAAATAAAAATAGCTGTCCAAGCTATTACAATGACCATATCTAAAAGTGTGGTGCCGTAATCTAAGGCAATTTCCTCTCCAATTTGGTTGGCAACCGATTGGACGGCGCTCAATCTAGTAAAGGGCTCTTTTAAAACATTAAACATGGCATTCAATGGAAAAAATCCCATAATGGCATCTGTAGTATCTCCGTCGAATAACTTCCAACGAATCATACCTCTGGTAAAGCCCTCGAACATTTGCCAAAGGATTAAAAAACCGAGCGCAAAGGCAGATCTTTTGACGAGTATGCCTATAAAAAGACAGAAGGAAAAGAATCCCAATAACTTTATAAAATAAGCTACTAAAAAGCGCAGGTCAGAAAAAATAATTCCTATTTCTGTGTAGTCTGAATAAATAATACCTAAAATTAATGAAGTCACAAATACAAAACCTGTGGACACTAGCGAAAATAATACCACGGTGAGAAACTTTGAGGCTATAAATTCTTTTTTGGAAAGGCCATCTATTAGATTTTGTTTAATGGTTTTATAGGTGTATTCATTGGACATCATGGAGACAATAATAATGGCCAAAAATATTTTTAATAGCGCAGCAACAAAGGTGTTAAAGTGCCATATATAAGGGAAGTTAAATATGCCCTGTTCTGCTAAATGAAATTTTATGGGACCAATGTCAAATTTAATAGCCGCAATGAGTGCTATACAGGTCAAGAGAATAAAGTACCCGTATATCAGTGTTTTACTAGCCCTATTGTTCCAAAGCTTGATGAGTTCTATTTGTAATAATCTTTTCATGGCTACTAGTTGTTTTTGGTAAGTGCTAAAAATTGGGCCTCTAAGCTATCTTTCTGAATGGATAAATGACTCAATAAAAAGCCTTCTTCCATGAGTTTTTTATTTAATTGATCTGCTGCTATTGGCCTTGTTAAATAGGCTTTTAGTAAACCATTTTCTGCAGAGATTTTTTCAAAATCTTCACTTTGCTCTAAGTGCACTTTTAAGGCATCGGCCTTGGCCGAATTTAATAAAACAAAGCCATGATTGGATTGCATCTCAGACACCGGACCTGCATACAGCTTTTCCCCTTTTCTGAGCACCACCACATGGGTACAGACTTTTTCTACTTCATCCAAAAGGTGAGAGGCCAATAAAATAGTAGTACCTTGAGCAGCAATTTTTTTAATGATCTCCCTAATTTGATGAATCCCTTGAGGGTCTAGTCCATTAGTGGGTTCGTCTAAAATGAGTATTTCAGGATTATTGAGTAGGGCAGAGGCAATGGCCAATCGCTGTTTCATTCCCAGTGAATAGGTCTGGAATTTAGAGTTTTTCCTATCTAGCAAACCAACCAATTCTAATTTTTCTTCAATATTTTCAGAAGAGACCCCTTTTATTTTAGAGACAAGCTTGAGGTTTTCTAAAGCAGTCATATAGGGATAGAAATTGGGCCTTTCAATAATGGCCCCTACTTTTTTAAGTGCCTGATGGGTACTCAAACTGCCCTCAAACCATTGAAAACTTCCTTGAGTGGGGTTTACCACATTAAGAACCATCCCTAGAGTGGTAGATTTACCACTTCCATTGGGTCCCAATATGCCGTACACATGGCCTTTTTCAATGGTAAAACTCAGTTTTTTAACAGCAAATAAACTACCGTAGGACTTGGTGAGTTCGTGAACAGTAAGGATGGTTTCCAAAAGCTTTTTATTTAAGGGTTCTTATCATAATTGACGATATTATGCGTATTTTGTTACAAGAATAAAAAACTATATTTCCATGTCTGAAAAGATGATGTCTAAAAAGAAACCTGCTTTTCCAGTGTCTGAACGATTGGATGCTTACCTGAGACATTACAGTAGGAATATTGAGATTCCAATTTTCTATGAAGATTTATTGCGTTTTCAAGGGTCTGTTGTGGTTTATGACAACAATGATGAAGACACCCTATGGGTCAGGGTCTTTTATTCTGAATACGACAGAGAAGAAATAGATTTAAGTTTGAAAAAAGTGTACTCCATCCTTCATTCAGACGGAGGAGATAGCATTGTTCCCTATTTGAATGTAGACGCTGTAGACTATTGCACCTTTGGAAATTCTAAGCCATTTAGAATTAAAGTCAGGAATATTCTCAACGACAATTTCACTTATTTTTATGTAAAAAAAACAGATGCTTCTAGGGTGTATGGATTGGAATTAGAGCATATTTTATCTCCCTATAACTTGAACTTTCTTGTGTATCAAGACACTTTGATCGAGGAACATATTGCAGGTATTCCTGGAGATGTTTTTATTAAAGAAATGCTTCCAGAGTGTTCAGAATCGGAGAAATCTCAGTTGGCCAAAGAATTTGTGAAGTTTAATGAGCGCTGTATGATTAGACTTTTGGGAGATATGCGCTCTTATAACTATGTGATTGTGCCTACCCATGACTTTGATCATGTAGTGTACAAAATTAGAGCTATTGATTTTGATCAACAGTCTTTTGAGGGAAATTTGAAGATTTACAGGCCCCAATTTTTTAAAGAAAACAATCAAATGGTGGCTTTGATCAAAGAAAAGCTTCAAGCCAATTCTATAGACCAGTATAAGTTGGAAGAACGCTCCATAGTCGCTAAGCGTTTTATGAGTTTTGAAGATCGGATCACGGAACTTTTAAATATTGCTAAAGAAGATACTATTTCGTTACCAGAACATGTAGAAACACTAAAAAGTGCTATTTACAAGCTCACTCAAGATATAGATTTTAAAGAGGCTCCAAATATGGGAACTGTTTTGGATTTAGCCCTTCACTTTGTAAAACGCAACTACGAAAATGTGAGTATGCGACAAATTATTGAGCAGCGCATTAAGCTTTAAGTTGGTAGCCAACAGAATTTAATCAAGCCCTCAAAGAAGAATGTTATAAAACCTTATGCCATTAATCATTAAATTGTTTAAATGGCTTTAATACTTTATGGTCTGTATTACGAGCCTTTTTGCTCTTTATTGAAGTACACCAAATAGTAGTACATACCTTTTTCTTCGTCCCATCCTTTTTCTACAAATTTTTCTGCAGATTCTGGATTAATGAAGTCCATTTTAATTTGGATATTGGTGTCTAGTTGAATGACGTTTTTGATGGTTTTTCTAGCCTGAGACACCGCTTTGTTGGCAATGTCAAAAGAAGAGACATCTTCAATACTGTACTTAGGGCCCTTTTCTACTTTATAATGCTTGAATTCAGGGATGAGTGCTGGGTTGTCTATGACTTCATTCATGAAATTGGTCTCTTCAAATGCATTATTTTTTGCAAAATGATTGACCGCTCTGTTCATGAACAATACCTCTTGTTGCTTGTCTTCTGCCGGTAACACTACGTCCTTGGCAAAATTCTGACAAAATTTCAAGTAGTTTTTGGTGTAAAAATTATTATCCGTAAGGACTGCCACGCCAAGAAATTGTTCCAACCAGTATTTGGTGTCGTATCGATTGCTGTCTACGGAAAGGACTTTATAACCTTCTTCTGATTCCGTATTGAAAATGAGACAGCCTTTGTCTAGTTTGTGAATGTTCATGCCTTGTTGTACCAGGATTTCTAAATGATCTGTTTGTTCTTCAAATTGAATAAAGTCTTGCTTTAATTCACTTTTAAAGATTCCTATGGCATCTGTTTTTACATTGTCTAATTGAATTCCTGAGAGGTAAGTCACGTATAATTCTCCGCTTTTAATATGAGGGTGATTTGATTGGTCATACAGGTGCTTTGCTATACCTCCGGACAATTCATGTATGTGACGTGGTTCATTAAATATTTTGGTGGCCGCTTCGTATAAAGGGTTAAAACTCAAATCTGCTTCATGAGATAATCTGTAATAACTTTCTTCTTTTTCTCTAAAAGGCTTAAAAAAATATTCTTTTAAAAGGCCTGTGGTCTCATCGTTTAAGTGGTGTGCCGCTTTAGATATGAATAAAGATTCTGCTTTGTTTTTATTTCCTACTTTATGAATAGAAAGGCTTTCAATTTGAGTGTTATATAGATTGATCATAGGAGATGTGAAGGCTTGTAAATGGTCCGGTGTTTATTTTAAAATGGGTTGGGTTTGCTGCTGGGATCAGTTCCAGTTTTCATTAAAGTCTAAATGATCGTATTCATCACCACCACTGTAACCATCATTAAAATCGTCGTCAAAGCCTTCTTCATCATAGTCCATGGCGTCTTCTTTTTTAGCTTCGAAGATTTTTTCTGGAGGATTTTCAGGTAATTCCCCAAAACTAAAGAGCAATTCAGGTAGTGTTTGACCAGATGCTATTTCGGTTACGTCTGCTAGTTCAACAAAAAAGGTCCACATATTAAAAAAGTCATAAACATATATGAGCTTAGGAGCAGCCTCGTCCATCACCTCCTCTACTAAAGTACTAGACATTAGTTTTGCATCTGACATATCACTGAGATCAAAAAGGGCTATTTCTACATCTTGGTTCCACTCCTCGTCACAGGTGTAAAAACTGGCCATTTCATTTCCAGCGAAACCGAAAGATTGGCTAATGGTATTGTGTAAATCTTCTAGGGTAGCCTTTTTGTCAATGGCCAAATCCCTGAAAATATCTTCTTTCGCATCTAAAATGACTCTAATCTTGTACACCATCATCATGTGTTTTTTTAATTTTATTGTTTTTGGCTTTTCTACTTTGTAGGAATAAATAGAATATTTGTCCAAAGAGTAGGGCTGCAATGACCAAATGAATGGGTTGTGTGCCCACAGGGAAATCTATATAATACATAGCCATTCCACTAAAGACAGCTACAAACATAGCGCCCAAAAGGGATTTTGTCATAGTAAATCCTAATGACTGCTTTTGCTGCATCCAAAACAAGTAGCCCGCCAGTCCTAATGGAAGTAGAGAAAAGGATCTGTGTAGGTAAAAAATTAGCTTGGGTTGGAGCAACCAATTTTCTTTGCTTAGACCGGCCTCTAATTGGTGGTCTACAAACTCTCTGACCTGAGTGCCAAAAACAATTTGTAACAGAAATATAAAAAGTAGAAGGGATATGGCTTTGTGAAAATTGGGGCTATATAGGGTGTTTTCTTTGCGGGGATTTGCTTTTTGTAGAATCAATATAAGCGCAGCTACAATGGCCAATGCCATGAGCATATGGGTAGTTATCTTCACTGGGGCTAATACGGAATAGACTACCGTGGCACCAAGCCATGCTTGGAATCCCATCCCCAAAACTACCCCAAATGACAAGAGGCTTATTGACTTGTTTTTTTTCCAATAGCGCAGGCTTAAAAAAGCCAATATTAAGGTAGCCAAACCAGCTACAGCCCCTATAAGTCTGTTGAGAAACTCTACCCAAGTATGGTAAGGATTAAAGACCGCATAGTCGTGTTTGGTATAGGGTTCCCAAGCTTCTAAATCTATAGCATCACTGGTCTTAAAGTCTTTTTTTGCCACTAAAAGACCCTCCTTGTAAATAATGACTTGTCCTTTTTTAAAATCTCGTTCTGGAGACCATTGCAGCGTTTTTTCATTGGTTGGAGGGATGTAATACCCAAAACATTTTGGCCAGTCTGGGCAGCCCATACCACTACCGGTCATTCTAACCAATGCACCCGCTACAATCACGAGATACACAAGTACTAAGCTCCATTTTGCAAACCGATAAAAGGTATTGTTCATATTGATTAAGCTGTTTTTGTTAAGCCTAATGACTTTCCTTTGGCTAGCATAAAGGTATATGCTGCTTGGTAATCATTAGGGATATCTCCTTCTAAAATAGCTTCTTTAATGGCTTCTTTAATCATGCCAATTTCTTTTGAAGGCTTTAATCCGAAAGTATTCATTATTTCTTCGCCACTCACTGGTGGTTGAAAATTACGAACGTGGTCTCTGGCTTCTACCTCTTCAATTTTTTGCCTCACTATCTTGAAGTTGTTTTTGTACTTCTTTTTTTTGTAAGGGTTTTTGGTAGTAATGTCTGCTTCACACAAAGTCATGAGGTCTTCTACGTGTTCTCCCGCGTCAAAAACCAGTCTTCTGACCGCTGCATCTGTGACATAATCTTCTGCTAGGACAATAGGTCTTGAGCTCATTAAGACCAGCTTTTGAACGTATTTCATTTTTTCGTTCAAAGGCATGTGC
>CAKZOR010000024.1 GCA_937136755.1 uncultured Flavobacteriaceae bacterium
AACTATAATTATATCTTATGAATTACACGCTGAATCAATTGCAGGTTTTTTTAAAAGTGGTTCAATATGAAAGTGTCACTAAGGCAGCAGAAGAGTTGCATCTCACCCAACCAGCAGTTTCTATTCAGCTCAAGAATTTTCAGGATCAATTCGATGTTGCTTTAACAGAGGTGATTGGAAGAAGAATATATATTACTGCTTTTGGTAGGGAAATAGCTGCAGCAGCAGAAAAGATTATTGAGGAAGTACAGGCCATAAATTATATGACCTTAGAATATAAAGGGCAGCTTACCGGCAGGCTTAAAATATCTTCAGTGTCTACGGGTAAATACGTGATGCCTTATTTTTTATCAGATTTCATGAATGATCACTCAGGAGTAGAACTATCCATAGATGTCACCAATAAGAAAAAGGTGCTTGAAAGTCTAGAGAAAAATGAAATTGATTTTGCCCTGGTCTCTGTACTTCCGAGTCAAATGAATATTGATAAATTAGATCTACTTCAAAACAAGCTTTTTTTAGTAGGTAATTCAAAGGCCAATATTACCTCTGGAGTAAAAAGTAATGACGCCTTCCAGGATCTTCCACTGATATTTAGGGAGGAAGGTTCAGGAACCAGACAAACCATGGAAGGGTTTTTAAAGACTAATACTGTAACCGTACATAAAAAAATGGAGCTTACCTCTAATGAAGCGGTCAAGCAGGCGGTTCTTGCTGGCTTGGGTTATTCCATTATGCCACTTATTGGTCTTAAAAATGAATTGTCTAATAATGAACTTCAAATCATACCCATGAAAGGTTTACCCATTACCACCAACTGGAGTCTTATCTGGTTAAAAGGTAAAAAGCATTCTCCAGTGTCACTGGCTTTTTTAGACCATTTAAAAAAAACCAAAGACCTTATTACCCACAAGAAATTTGATTGGTATGAAAAATATTAATCCTAATAATGCCTCATAAAATGACTTTTAGACCAACGCTCTTCAACCTAATCGCTTGCCTTATTTTAGTCTCCTGTCAAGCCCCAATAGAAAGTACTGTTTATGCCCAATTGGAATCTGATCCCTTTATTGTAGGCCCGCAAGCCTATGCAGATAGTCCTTATATGACTCCAGGAGACAGGGTCTATGCAGTAGGCCACCAAAATGGACGTTTTCCAGATATTGGCTGGCATATAAAAGGAGAAATGGGCGGTATTTGGGACCATCCAATTAAATTAATGGATGGCTTTCAAGAAAAAATAGGAACACCCAAGCAGCAAACACCTTTTCCCAAAGCAGAACGCTACAGCCAATACCCATTTTCTAGCGTATTTGAATTTAGCCTGCCCAATAGTGAATTGTCTGTAAAAAGGACTCAGTTTAGTCCTGATAATACAGAGGGTTTGGTAGTAGAATATATTTTTGAAAACACCACAGATCGTGAAATAAACACCACATTTAGCTGGCTAGGTACCTCTGATTTAAGGCCTACTTGGTTGGGAGAAAGAACCCAAATGGAAGACGGTAAGGACCAGGCTATTTTCTTAGAAGACAGTAAAAGTTGGTTGGTTAAAGATGAAAAGAATTCTTGGTATTTGGCTCTTGGATCCAATACTCCTATGGCTCAAAAGAAAGAAGTTTCAATTGCTGAAAACAATACCAATCAGCTGATTATGGATTTTTCATTGTCCATAAAAAAGGGCGCTTCACAAACTATTGCAATATTTATTGCAGGCAGTTATGAAGAAGAATCAGCGGTATTAGAGACTTTAGACTCACTTAAGAGTGCGCATTTTAATTTGTTTGCAGAAAAAAAGGCCCGTTATACACAATTGGCCAAGCAAACGGCTCTTAAAACGCCTAATAAGGCCCTGAATGAGGCTTTTTTATGGCTCAAATACAATGCGGATTGGTTTGTGAGAACGGTACCAGAATTCGGTAGTGGAATTGCCGCAGGCTACCCGGATTATCCCTGGTGGTTTGGTTGTGATAGTGAATACACACTGCCAAGTTATATGGCCATTGGACAAACAGAAACGGCACTAAATACCTTAAAATTACTAACAGATTTTTCAGATAAGACCAACGGAAATGGAAGAATGGTGCATGAGGTTTCTACCAACGGAGCGGTTTTTAATCCTGGGAATGTCAATGAAACACCTCAGTATGTTTCCTTAGTGTGGTCTATGTTTCAATGGCAGGGAGACATGGCATTTTTAAAAGATCACTTTCCAAGAATCCAACAGTCATTGGAATGGATTTTAGCCAAAGACACTGATGGGAATGGACTTCCGGAAGGAGCAGGAATGATGGAGGTTCGCGGTTTAGAAAGCGAGATGATAGATGTGGCGGTG
>CAKZOR010000025.1 GCA_937136755.1 uncultured Flavobacteriaceae bacterium
CTTGATTCATCAAGGCTTTTTTTATGGTTGTTTTTAACGGAAAATTATACTCAGATCAGGAATGTTTTATAAGTGTAGGCAATACTGCGCTTTCTTTTGGTCATGCTGTTCTAGAGGAACTTAGGATAGAAAATGGTCGCCTATTATTTTGGGAGCCACATTATTTAAAAATAATGGCCAGTATGCGCATGTTACGCATTGGTATTCCTATGACCTTTACGCCAGATTATTTAGAGGGTGTCATTAAAGATGCGCTTTTTAAAACACCCCATCTGAACAATAATGCTATAGCAGTATTTCAGGTTTATCCAAGTGAAGATAACATTTCACAGACCCATTACCATATATCATTTAGGCCTTTAGAAAATTCACACTTAGGTGAAATATCCCATGCACCTTTTGAAATAGGGCTTTACAAAGATTTTTATATTGCAGACTCTTTACTGAGTACCCTTCCTACCAATTATAAATTAGTAGAACGTTTGGCAGGGGTTTTTTCTGATGAAAACGATTTTCAAAGCTGTTTTTTACTCAACGAGAAAAAAGAAGTGATAGGCACTCATATGGGGCCTTTATTTTTGGTTGCTAAGGGACAAATTCAGACCCCTCCAATTACTGGAGGGACTCAAAACAGTGTATTTAGAAAGGAAATTCTATCACTTTTAACAAAGGATAGTGATTATGACATCTCAGAAGCTGTTATTTCACCATTTTCGCTTCAAAAAGCAGATGCCTTATTTATCTTTAATCCTTCTAAAGGTTTTATTTCTATTAGTAAATACAGAAAAAAAATATATGATCAGCATGAATTTGTTCAGGCTATTGCATTAAAATTCCAGCAAAGTATTCCATCTTAGGAATTAATTCAGACTGGGATTTTCTGGAGTATTAGACCATATCAGGTAATTTCCTCCCAGTGCTTTTATACGGTCTTTCCAAAGGGATTTATTTTGTTGTTGTATAAGGGTTTTTATGTCTATGTCATTGACTGTAATCCAAGAATTAGATTTTATTTCTCCATCCAATTGTTCTTGAGACCAACCGGTATAGCCCAAGAAGAATTTTATTTGATTTTTAGAGATCAGTTCTTGTTCTAAAGCTTCTAATAGGGCGTTAAAGTCTCCACCCCAGTAAATTCCATCACTTATTGCTATACTGCCAGGAATGACTTCTGGAGCAGTATGAATGAAATATATATTATCTTGCTCTACAGGCCCACCATTGAAAACAGGAAAAGGATAGCTGATATCTTCTATGAGTTCGTCTAAAGTATAGGCCAATGGTTTGTTGAGAATAAACCCAACGGAACCCTTTGGATTGTGTGCAGCAATTAAAATTACAGCCCTACTAAATGACACATCTCCAGTGAGTGCTGGTTCTGCTAATAGAACATGTCCTTTTTGAATAAGCGAATCTGACATAATTAAATATAGTTAAATATTTAATTGATTCTAGAAAATTGACATAAAAAAAGCACCTCTATTGAGGTGCTTTAAAATTTTTTTTGAAGATATATCTTAGTTTACAGACTTAGATAACTCAGCTCCAGCTTTAAATTTTACTACGTTTTTAGCAGCGATTTTGATTGTAGCACCAGTTTGTGGGTTTCTACCATCTCTTGCATTTCTTTTAGATACAGACCATGATCCGAATCCTACTAAAGAAACTCTTCCACCTTTTTTAAGAGATCCTTCTACATTTCCTAGGAAAGACTCTAAAGCTTTTTTTGCAGCTGCTTTTGTGATACCAGCATCTGCTGCCATTGCGTCGATTAATTCTGTTTTGTTCATGATAATTAATTTAAATGTTATGATTATAACTTATTACTCTAACAAATTTATACGGATTATGCATAAACACAAGTGTTCCCGCATGAAATTGCTCTTTTTGTTAATAACTTTGACGTTTTGTTTATAAAGAAGAGTGTTTTTTAGCTGTTTTCTCGCAAGGCAGTAGGAATAAGCCTTTAGAGTATGTAAGCATTTTCTTTCAATTGTAGCCCATTGAGCACCTCTAGTATGTTCATGGCTCTTTTTCCTGGGAGTTGAATTTTTAGAAGTACAATAAATCCGTCCCTCACAGCAATTTTTAGTTCTTTTTTGGATTTTATTATTGAACCAATTTTGCTGTTGTGACTCATTTTTATGAATGTAGCTTCAAAAATTTTTAAAATGACTGTTTCACGCTCTTGGTTTAAATGGGTCCAAGCAGTTGGATATGGACTCATTCCTTTGATGAAATTTTCTATGTCTTTTCCGTCTTGGCTCCAATTTATCCTACAGTCTTCCTTAAAAATTTTGGGTGCTTCTTTTAATGTGCCTTCATTGGCTTGACTTTTGGGGTCAATGGTCCCTTTTTCAATATCTAAAAGGGTCTTTGCTACCAAATCTGCTCCGAGGGTCATGAGTTTGTCATGTAGACTTCCTGCGGTATCGCTTTCTGTTATAGAAATAGCCTTTTGATCAATTACAGCACCTGTATCTATTTTTTCATCAATAAAGAAGGTAGTTACCCCTGTAGTCTTTTCCCCATTTATAATAGCCCAATTAATAGGAGCGGCACCTCGATACTGCGGTAGAAGAGAGGCGTGCAGATTATAAGTGCCAAGTGGAGGCATATCCCAAACCGCTACAGGTAGCATTCTGAAAGCTATAACTACTTGTAAATCGGCATTTAGTGAAGCAAGTTCTTCTTGAAAATCGGCACTTTTTAAATTTTTTGGCTGAAAACTCCCCCCCCCAAGAAGCCACCGACAAGGACGTGGAGGAGATTTTTAAGAATAATCCGACGACCGATATTTCTGAGGCCGAGGTGATCTCTTTACGGATTCACGCCTTCCAGATGGGCAAAAATTGGTCTGCCTTCGAGATGGGCAAAAGTAGCTCTTCCA